>JAIVIG010000224.1 GCA_020200675.1 Actinomycetota bacterium | reverse complement strand
GGTCATGGTGTGGCTGCCGCTCGCGATCCTAGGCGCAGAGCTGGCCATACGGAGCTCCCGCTGGCTGGATCGAGGTCTCTGGTGGGGTATCTCCGGTCTGGCGCTGAGCCAGATACTGGCCGCGTGGCCGGGACAGGGCTCCTACTACGCCCTGCTCGCCCTGGGTGGGTACGTAGTCTACCGCACGCTCGTGTTCCCGCCGGAGAACGTCCACGGTATTCACGGCCGGATCCTTGGGCTCTTCTTGCATGGCGCCGCCGTGCTCATCTTCGGGTTCGGACTCGCCGCCGCAGGGTTACTCCCCAGGCTGGAGTACCAGACCTTATCGAGCCTATCGAGCGGGTACGCCAACATCGAAGGAGTAAGGGCCGCCTGGGGGGGATGGAAGGCCGATGACGGGAAAAGGTTGCTGGTGCCCGGCCTCGTTTACCCCGGTTTGACTACCCTGGCTCTGGCCCTCGTGGCGCCCTTTATCGTCCGCGGACGGCACGCCGTGCCTTTCTTCGTCGGCCTCTTGCTCTTTACTCTCACCCTGGCGGGTCGGGACGTCACGCTGCTGCATTCGGTGCTTTACCACCTGTTGCCCGGTTTCGAGTCGATACATCCACACGGCCCCGAGCGGATAAAGGTGATCCTCTACCTCGCGTTCGCCCTACTGGCCGGCGCCACACTAAGCTCTCTTGGAGAGCGGGGCAGAAGCGCCGGCGCCCTACTCGCCCTCCCCGTTGTGGCCTCGCTCTTTCTGGTAACCCGTCTCGGGATACCTCTCAGGTGGGGCGCCGGGTCGCGGCGTTCCTGGTAATCCTCGTGGTGTTCGTCGACCTATTCACAGCGGGCAGGGAGACCGTCGCGGATCGCGCGACAGCCGAGGCGGGGAAACGGCTAGTAAAGATAGACCTTAGCCGGTATTACGAGCCCACGGGGGCGGCGAAGTTCCTTAGGTCGGAGACCGCAGACGGATCGGCCCGCTACTTCGGCTACGGTCCCCACCTCGGGGACAACGGCCGAAGAAGCCACCATTACAACAACTGGTTCACGGACCAGGATAACAACGCGCTTCTGGCCAGCAACCTTGCGACCCCGATGGGGTTGCAGAGCATTCAAGGTTACAACGCCGTCCACTTCGCCCGCTACGACAAGTACATAGTGGCACTCAACGGGTTCTCCCAGGGTTATCACGACACGGACGTGTACCGGAGCGGGCTGGACTCTCCCCTGTTGGATCTCCTCAACGTTCGATACATCATCGTTCCCAGGGTCGTGATGCAGGACCAGTCTGCACTGCGAGCGTTGAAGGACGCCCATCCGAGTGTATACAGCGACGACCGGGTGGATGTGCTGGAGAACCGCGACGCGCTCCCGCGGGCCTGGATAGTCCACTCGGCCAGAGAGACCACGCAAGAAGAAGCGCTGAAACTGCTGAGTTCCGGTGCGGTAGATCCTCGTCGCATGGCCCTGTTGCAACGGCGACCGCCGAAACTCGCCGAGCCCGACGAGCCTTCCGCCGACCAGACCTCGGTCGTGTCGTACGACGCCGAGCGGATCCAATTGAAGAGCGACACTGGAGCTCCGGGTCTACTGATGATGAGCGAGATGTACCACCCGGCGTGGAAGGCCTACGTCGACGGACGTTCGGTTCCTCTCTACGCCGGCGACTATATGCTACGCGCCGTTCCGATTCCCGCCGGCGATCACACGGTCGAGCTGCGCTACGAGTCGTGGACGCTGCGGGTAGGGACGGCGGTCTCGCTCCTCGCCGGACTGATGCTCGCCGCGCTGACGCTCGCCCGAATATGGGGTCCGCGCAAAGGAGCGAACGAAACTTCAACCGATAACTCTCTCCAGGCACGCCGAGATCACACACTCCCAAACCCGCCCTCGACCGGTGCCGGGTGATGGTCGATCCGGGAAGAGTATCCACCGTTTCTCGGGACCGAATGGGCTTTGGATCGTGCGCGAAGCGTTTGGGCGGACAGCAGGTGGCTTCGGTCGGCCTCGTAAGGCGTATCAGCGGGCGGAGGGTAAGGCGGCACCGATACACCCTGCGCCCAACCTCTTCTCTTCGGCTCGTCTCTCTCATCGAGAACCGCCCAGCGCGCGCAGTTGTTCTCTGCAAAGGAGCACGAGTCCTACAAAGGTTATGGAGCCGAGCAGAGCGAGTTGGGCTACGACGGAAATGGCCAGTGCTGTCTCTCGTGAAACGGCGAAGGCTCCTAAAGAGAGAACGAAAGCGTACTGGAAAGGCCCTACGTAACCCGGTCCAGAAGGGAGCGTGGTGCTCAACGCGACCAGAGCGAAGACCAGAACGAATCCAACCAGAGGCAAGGACACCCCGAAAGAAACCACCACGAGGGCGATGGCGCAAGCATCCAGAATCCAGACGAGAACCGTGTATATGCCAGCCTCCAGAAATCCTCCTACCGTCGAGATACCCCGGATACCCTGCAGGAAAGACCTCAGGCGGCCAGCCAGGCGTTCGTGGAGCGCCCGGGGTAGGAGCTCGAGCCCCCCATCGACGACCCGATGTGCCCTCTCCGCCGTGAGCGTGTAGAAGAGGATGCCCGCCGCCAGGCCCAGGAAGACCAGCCCCGTAATGAGCGCCGTGCCGCCGAGGTAGTCTTCCTGCGGGAACAGAACGAAGACGAGCCCGATCACGCAGACCAGCATCAGGCCGTCGAAGGTTCGCTCGACCACGATGCTGGCCGCCACGCCGCTCCTGCTAATCCGCACGCGCCGTCCCAGGTAATGCGCCCGGTAGATCTCCCCGGCTCGCGCCGGAAGGACGTTGTTGGCCATGTACCCCACGAAAACCGATGCCATCAGGTCCCTCAGCGAGAGCACTTTTTGCACCCGGAGTATGAGCCGCCAACGCAGCGCCCGAACGGGGAAGCTGGAGAGATAGACCAGTGTCGCGGCGATCAGCCACCCTGGCCGGACGGTCCCCAGGACGTGCAGGGACTCCGAGAGGTTTGCGCGACGTACCGCCAGGTATACGAAAAACGCGCTAACGAAGACTCCGGCGGATCTGTACAACCAGGGTTTCAGCGAAACCTGCTCTTATCCTCAAACCATTCCGCGGCAGGCCGTATGCTATCAAGCCGTCTTGAATCTTCACAACCGTAGCAGCACTCCCCGAGGAGGGAGGTCATCGAGTAG
>JAIVIG010000488.1 GCA_020200675.1 Actinomycetota bacterium | reverse complement strand
ACAGGCAATAAAAGGCCGCCACCCCGCTAGAGAAAGCACGCAACGGTACCGCCTCCTGGGTGAGGGCCCAGGCGCCTGAAGTATCCCACCACGGAGCCCCGCAGACAAGCGCCGATGACCTTCCCTTTATTTATGTTCCCGTCTTCGCAAGTCACCAGTAATTTTCTTAAACCATTACTTACAGTGAGGGGTACCAGGCACGCAGAGCGCGGTGACGTTTTGCGGTATACGCGAAGCGATATCACTGGGATCCGACGAATCGCCGGTTCGCTCGCCGACGCCGGCGCCGACGATTACAATGCCGTCGACGATGGCGGGGGCAGAGGCTAATGAGAAGCCGACAGGAATGCTTGCGAGCTTTTTACCCGTAGCGGCCTCATAGGCCCGGAGTAAACCGTCGAGTACGCTGCCGACGAATACAACACCCGGAATCGCGCTAGTAGGGGCGAAGCTCGCGTCTGCGCTTTCCTCTAGAGTGTTCTGCCAGAGCACCTCGCCCGTATTTTTATCAAGCGCGTGGACCGTCGGCCGCTGCGGGTTGAATGGGTCAAATCCGGAAGCCGTACTAAAGTAGATCCGGCCGGTTTTCTTATCGACGGCTGCGGTGGCGATGATCCCACCTATACCCCCCCTAAAACCACCTTGGTTGACCAATAAGGCAGGGCGGAGGGATCTAGGTCGTTCCAGCGCACACCAGTGTGCACATTCGCCCCTTCGCGGTCGATGACGTAGTAAGTTCCATCCTTGTTGCCGACACCGACCACATCGCGGGTGCGGCTCCCCAGCTTGATCTTGAAGAGATTCGGTACCGCCCCGAAGGCCAGATTATTGTGGTCCACCTCCCGGGGTCGTCAGCGCCAAGCGGGTGTGCCATTGAAATGCCGCATCATAGGGGGGCATGGGTGGCGGGGGCCTAAGTGTAGTTGGATCGTCGTCCGTGTCGCAATTGCTCGAGGCAAAGAAGACGAGATGCCGCTTCTTATCGATGGCTGCCGAGGACCAGACGTTGCCGCAACCCGTGGGGGTACGGTCAAAGTGACAGCCAGGACGGCTCGCTAAGAACCCTGGGGCTAGTCCCAACTCCTCTTCATTATGGTAGCCGTCGAAGCGGCGAATGTTGTCCGTGGGGAAGGGGCGGCAAGTCGAGCCTGTTTCCAGATCAAAAAACCAGGCGAGCCGGCCATCCCGGGCATCCACCGCGTAAAAGCCTCCTTTACCGCCCTCCCGATCGTTCACATCCATACCGAAGAAGACCTTCCCACCGGCGACGATAGGAGAAGATTCGACCTCGTTCCGTTCGCCCTCGAATCCGCAAAGCCCCGGGAGATCTACGCATCCAGTACCCGCATCGAAGCGCCAGATCTCCCTCCCGGTAAGGGCATCGAGAGAGTAGACTGTCTCGCCAGCTGCGAGATAAACTCGCTCTTGGCCCCCAATCCGCCGCACATCAATCGAAGCAACATTCGGGTATGAGGCACCCGGTTGCGGTTTGCTCTGAAAGTGCCAGAGTTTAGTCCCATCGCGCGCGCAGCGCATAGAGGTTCCCATCCCAAGACTGGATAAAAGCCACCGGGATCCGTCCCTCGCCCGGCACGTGTAGGTGAGCCACAGAAGGTGACGCCATAACAATAGCGCCGGTAGGGAAGGTCCATTTCACTTGCAGCTGACTTACGTTCGCTGCTGTGAGAGTGTTCTCTCTGGGGTTAAAAAACAGCCGGTGCGGCCCACCTGCATAGGTCCGCCACTCTCCTGACCTCAGGTCGTCAGCGTAGCTAACGGAGCCTATCAAAAGTAGGATGAGCAGGCTCACATTGAGAGTTTTCATAGACTTCCACTTGATTGGTCGCGGTAGGGATGCCGGTTACCCGGCACCCGCTCGGCGATTGACACTGTAGTACGGCTCTCGGAGCCGATCGATTTCGTAGACGTGGTGCCTAGCGCAGTCAACAAAAGGCACACCCTGCGCGCCGCCTGTCGTACCCAGTCGAGTGCCTGTTGCAGGGTATCCCGGCCTATGGTGAACCCTACCCGGGCACGCAGGTGGAAACACCGGAGGCCGACAATCATGGCTTACGCTTGTATTAGGCCACGCACCCGGCAAAAACGGAGGGCCACAAAAAAACCGCAAGTCTGACGGGAGCGGCGACCGCTCTACGGGCGTTTCTAGGCGCCATAGTAGAGGCATAGCCTAAGTCGAAGCCGGATGCAAGGGAATCCGCACCGGACGGCCAAGGGTGAGCCTAAGGTGGGCATTCAAGGGGATGTGGAAGCCGCGGAGGTTGTGGAGGGAAGGGGACTGGTCAAGGGGAACCTGGGCGGGTGTAACAGGGACCGGACGCAGTCGCCACTCGAACCCAGATACCTGATGGTTCGCGCCCCTACGCGT
>JAIVIG010000029.1:3537-15504 GCA_020200675.1 Actinomycetota bacterium | reverse complement strand
TTTTTGGTCTTCTTGCTCATCTCTTCAGTGCCCTCCTTGCCAGCACGGCGCGTTCACCCGATGGTGACAAGGATACGGACAACCGCAAAGGTGTTCAACTCATGCCTGACGAGGCACTAGAGCCACTGCATTATCGTCGCCGCGACCGCAAGCGCGATCACCGTAAAGACGACGGCTCCAACCGCGAGCATGCGGGCTCCCAGGAAGTAGCCGATCACTGCCAGCATTAACGCCAGGAACGCGACCGGCGCCGCATCGTTCAAGAACTCTTGAGAGCCGGAGAAAGCGGTGGCAATCGCCGCAATGTCCACGAGTATGGCGCTCCCGGCCGCGCCCACTCCCAGGAAGAACCAGACCGACCGCCTGGTCGCCTCGCTGAGGTTCCCCTGCGGGTTCTCTTCTCCGTCGTTCCCGCCCCCCGGTTGATCCTCGCTCAAAACGGGCCTCCTTCCCCACGCTTTTCGTGCTGGACGTGACACACTTCCGCTGTTTTGCCTCTGAGCGTAGATTCTAAAACCCCTGAAGGAGCCGCGCTCGCTGTAGGCCACCCGCGTACCGGGTCGGAGTCTTAGTCAGAGCTCCAAATCTTCTTTCGAGAAGAAGGTTTCGGTGCGGACCAACAGCGTTCAGCTTGACTTAAAGGTTCCTAACTTTGCGAAGTTAAATCACTGCATCGCACACGTTGAACCAGTAGTTGAACGATGACTTTCTGATGTACGGGCTGTGATCGGCGGGCTCTCCCCGCTCTACTCGGCGACCACGAAACCGCGAAAAATACCCTCCAAGTATTCGTGCTGGTGCTCCCGAATCCATAGCGCGGCCTCGGGGTAGCCCATGCGGGCCGCGATCTCTTGCACCGCCTGGTGATCTACCATGCTCGTCTCCCCCGACTCCTGGACGGTTTCCAGCCCGTCAAAAACGGCCGTGGGGACCGCGACCGGGTTCTCGAACCTCTTCGGGATGCTCTCTCCTCCTCGCCGGCCAGTTTAAAGGATACTAGCGCCTTTAAGCCAGCGGCGGAAGGGGGAGCGGCCTCACAGATAGGCGCGACGTCAGGCGAGCCGGGAGGAGCTAGGAGGCGGCGAGCACCTCTTCTTCGGCGCGGCCATCGAGGGTGAGCTTCTGCCCGCACTCGCATTTGAAGACGGGACGCCTGGATCTCCAGTCGTCTTCGGAACCGAGAAGTACCGTGATCTCCCCGCATTCGCACTCTAGGACCATCTGCTGCTCGGAAGAGCGGTGCATGTGTGTACCTCCCTCGCCCCAGAGGGGCGGTGTTTACGGTTTTTGGCGAGCCGTAGGGCTACGCGAGAGTCAACTTCGCACATCCCCGGGACGGGCACAAGATGAACGGTGCTCTACTACACCCTACTTATGCTTGATGCCAAGTTGCCTAACCGCTTCAATTGAACCTCGACTTTAAGCTTATCTCACTTCGATGCCGGTAGTCCCGCTGCCCCTTGCCGGCAAAAATCATCCTTTCGGTCGGCAAAATCACCCTTTTGACGGATGCGGCGCAAGGGTCGGTGTGGTTTCGTGTCATCGACTGTACAAGTGCGATCTGCCGAAGGTCGCCGAAAGTAGGAGGTAGGAGTTGAAGAAGTTGATGTTGTTGGCGGCGCTGCTGGCGATGTTGGTAGTCGCGGCGGTACCGGCCATAGCGCAGATAAGCCAGGAGGCCGATCAGGAAGCCGAGAGCGGCGATCTCAGCCAGGAGTCCTCGGCCACCCAGGAGGGCGACAACTCCATTCAGTGCGTGAACGATCAGCTGGTTGGCAATACCGGCAACGCGCAGACCCAGAACCAGGTGATCCAGTACGCCTCCGACGGTAGCCCGAGCCCGAGCGGCAGCGCCACCATCGAGATCATCCCCAATGAGGACGTGGACGAGGTCTTCACCTGCACGGCTGAGGTCAACCAGGCTGCGTCCGCTAGCGGCTAGGAACGCCGTAACCGCAGCGAGCAGTCGAACTAGTCTTCGCCGTCGCGTGAAGGGGCCGGGGTAGCCATCCCCCGGCCCTCTTTATGTGCCCTCGCGCCCGCCAAACGCCGTCCTCGCGGCTCTGGTGACAAGGTCGTAGCGGATTACGACTCTAGGAGTATCCGTCTACGCCGTGGCGGGCATCATTTACCCGTATAATCCCCGCGTCGGGTAGCTGCTGTGAGCGGGATCGACCGTTACTCTACCGGTTAGCTACCGGTCCCTTAACATTTACGCTAAGACTGCCTACTGAAGAAGTTCCTTAGATCTTCCCCAGCCTGTGCTATCGCTTCTTCTCCGGACTGCTCTCTCCATCGTTCCTCGTCGTTCCATTGTTCGATCCGGCGGTTTGCGATCAGGTCGCGGCGCTCCCACCCTGCCATTAGTTGGTACTCGCCCGTCGTTTGGTTCCTTAGGAACGGAGCGTGTGTTACCCAAAAGGGCGCGTCCGAAGGTAAGGAGTCCTTCGGTATTTCGCTGTCCATAAGTTCCCCGACTGTCTCGTTCTGGTGGTCGGTCATTAGCAGCTCTAGGCGCTCGGGGTGATCGGAGCTATGGACGTTCCCCGGGTCCGGAAAATGCACGATCACATATCCGTCCTTACATTCCCGAGCCTGTATGCGTCGCTGATGGTCCCTGAGAGCGTGAGGTACGGACTCGGGGTCTGTGGTGTAGTTGGGGAGTTGCCTTCGGAGCTCGTCGTAATAGCAAGTCCAGTAGTTCGCTAGGCGTTCCCGTCGTTCCTCTGGTGTCATGCCTAAATTATAGCTGTTTTGTGGGGAGGCCCTGTCCGGTGTTACAACCCCCATTCCCCCGGTTCGGTAGGGACGCCGGCGGAGATCTCCGCGATCGAAAAGAGCCGTTCCCCTCTACAAACCAACGTTTGCATGTGCAGAATGAGAATCGGGCTTGGCCCCGGTCCGCTAACCCTATAGGACCGGGGCTATGCCCGAAAGAGAGGGCCGGAGCCCGGCGAAGCCAGGACCCGGCACGCGCCGCCTTCCGCGTTCGGCGCACGTATTCTCGAGAGAGTCTACTCAAAGCAGCTGCAGTAGGAGGATAACCAACACCACTATCACTATGGCACCAATTAGCAAGCTCACGATGTTGTTCACTCTTACCTCCTCCGTTCCACTATGTACCCTGGTGCTACATACCCACCGCGAGCAAAACCTAACGTATCAGTGCTAGGCCGGAGCCCCGAAGGACTCCGGCCCGCCACGCCGACATAAGCCTTACCCTGAATGTCTACTCGCACGTGCTCCCCGACATGGGAGACACCGCAGCCGGCGCGATGGACGACGCGCTCGGATAGCCTTGGTGGTGTCACAGTAGTGTCAGAAAGCCCCGGCTTTGCGCCGGGACTCTTTTTGTTTTTCAGCCATTTGCAGGCGATTCGGGAGTGCGCCTGGAAGGATTCGAACCTCCGACTCGCGGTTTAGGAAACCGCTGCTCTATCCCCTGAGCTACAGGCGCGAAAGAACAATCCACTCACTCCCACGTCGTTGGGGATCGCGACCTGCACGTCTACGACCTACCGGTCAGGATCGACCACCGCCGTCGGCAAAGCTTCGAGATCGCACTCAGAACGGGACCCCACAGGAGAGGACGACGTTCGAGTAGGGGGTGGCCTCGCCGGTGCGGACCACGAGCTTCGCTTCCGCGACCATGCGCTTTAGCTCCTCGTGGGGTACCAGTACTAGATCCGGGAGGCGGGCTTTGATCAGCTCGTGGGAGTGGGAGTTCTGGGTCTCTATCTCTTCAGCGGCGATCGCGCCTTCCACGACCAGCTCCTTGAGTATCCCCGAGAGCACGGTCTCGAACGCCGGGATGCCGAGCTTGAACGCCAGGTCCACGGCCTCCGGGCCGGGCGGGATGGGCAGCCCGGCGTCGCAGACGACGAGCGTGTCCGTGTGTCCCAACCGGGCTAGGGCGCCCGCTAGCTGCGCGTTCAGGATGCCGCCTCGCCTCATGGTGTTCCCTCCCTAGAGAAACTCCGAGACGTTCTCCTGGGTCACGAGCTCCACCTCTACGGGGATGTTCTCCTCCACGGACTCGCCCCCGATCACGCGGATCGCGTTCTCTACGCCTAGCGAACCGATCTCTTCCGGCCGCTGGGCGATGGTGGCGTTCATCGTGCCTTCTTCTATGGCGCTCAGGGCGTCCTCTATGGCGTCGAAGCCCACTATCTTCACCTCGCTCCCGGCGTCGCTCCCCAGGGCCTGCACGGCGCCGAGGGCCATCTCGTCGTTCTGGGCGAAGATGCCCACGATATCCGGGTTGGCCTGCAGGATGTTCTCGGTCACGTTGAGCCCCTCGGCCCGGTCGAAGTTCGCCGTCTGGCTGGCGACGAGTTCCAGGGCGCTCTGGGTGTCTATTGCGTCTTGGAAGCCCTGGCCTCTGTCGCGTGCGGGCTCGGCGCCGGGGGTGCCTTCGAGTTGCGCGACGCTGCCGCTGCCGGCGAGCTGGATCAGCTCTTCACCGGCCAGGTTGCCGCCCTGTACGTTGTCCGAGGCGATGGTGGTGGCGATCTCCCCGCCCGACGCTCCACGGTCCAGGGCGATGACCGGGATGTTGGCCTGGTTTGCCGCTTCGATCGCCGGGACCACGGCGTCCGAGTCGACCGGGTTCACCAGGATAACGTTCACCTGCTGGGTCACGAAGTTCTGGATGTCGTCCTGCTGTTGGGCGGTATCGTTCTGCGCGTCGGAGACGATGAGCTCCGCCCCGGCCTCGTCCGCGGCGCTCTGGGCGCCGTCCCGCAGGGTCACGAAGAACGGGTTGTTCAGCGTGGAGACCGAGAGCCCGATCCTCGCTCCACCTCCTTCTCCGCCTCCGCGCTGGCACCCGGTCGCAAGAGCCATCGCCAGAACAGCCAAAAGTAGCGCCGCCACGAGCGTCGTCGCTTTGATCCTCATTCCCTCGTGCTCCCTTCTTCGTCGATCCGCTATCCCTTCCGTCTCCTCAAGGTGTCCGTCATCACGGCGAGGGCGATGACGACGCCTATGACCACCTGCTGGAAGTCGGAGGAGACGTTAAGCAGGTTCAGCCCGTTTCTCAGCACGCCCAGGATGAGCGCTCCGATCAGGGTCCCCGAGGCCGTACCCACCCCGCCCGAGAGGCTGGCGCCTCCGATCACGACCGCCGCGATGGCGTCGAGCTCGAAGGTGAAGCCCGCCTGGGGCTGGGCCGAGGCCAGCCGGGCCGTGAGCAGGATGCCGGCTATGCCGGCGAAGAGCCCCGAGAGCGTGTAGACGACGAGCTTCTGGCGGGAGACGTTTATCCCGGAGAGCCTCGAAGCCTCCTCGTTGCCGCCGATGGCGTACATGCACCGCCCCGGGTAGGTGTTCCGGAGCACCACTACCGCGATGGCCCACATAATGAGCATCAAGATTATGGGCAACGGCACGAAGCCCAAGAAATTCCCGCTGCCCAAAGTCCGGACCGCCCCCGGTATCGGGTTCAGCGGGGCGTTGCCCGAGATCACGAGCGACAACCCCCGCGCCGCGCTGAGCATCGCCAGGGTCGCTATGAAAGACGGCAACCTTCCCAAAGTTATGAGCAGCCCGTTGGTGAGCCCCGCCAGGGCCCCCGCCCCGATCCCTAAAGCCAGCGCGACGGGCAGCGGCAGCCCAGCCACCACGCTTGCCCAGCCGAAGACAATCCCGGAGAGCCCCAGAACGCTTCCGACAGAGAGGTCTATGCCGCCCGAGACGATCACGAACGTCTGGCCCAAAGCCAGGATGGCGATCACCGCTATCTGGATGCCCACGTTGGAGAGGTTGTTGAAGGTGAGGAAGAAGGGCGAGAGGATGGTCATTACGACGCAGAGGATGAGCAGCCCCCCCAATGGTCCCCCGCGCGACAGAAGCTCCCGAGGTTTTATCCTCTCCACCACGCTACTCAACGGCGGCCTCGCTTCCCCGCGTCGCAAGCTCCATGACGTTCTCCCCGTTCGCCTCCTCCGCCGAAAGCTCGCCCGTAATGCGGCCCCCGCTCATCACCAGTATCCGGTCGCTCATCCCGAGCACCTCCGGCAGGTCGCTGGAGATCATCAGTATCCCGGCCCCGTTCTCCGTTAACTCGTTCATCAGCTCGTAGATCTCGACCTTCGCGCCCACGTCTATCCCGCGGGTGGGCTCGTCCATGATCAGGACCCTCGAATCGGCCAGGAGCCACTTCCCTATGACGACCTTCTGCTGGTTGCCGCCCGAAAGATACCGGATCTCCTGATCCGGGCCCGGCGTCCGGATGTTCAGGTCCTCGATAATCTTCTCCGCTTGCTTCCGCTGCTCGCGGCGGTTGACGAGACCCGCGCTGGTGTTCCTCTCGAGCGAGGCGAGCCCCAGGTTCTCGGCCACCGAGAGCGGCGGCACGATGCCCTGTCCCTGACGGTCCTCCGTGACGAGCCCCATGCCCCGGCGCTTGGCCTCGCGGGGATCGCCGCGCTCCATCCGCCGTTCCTCCACCCACACCTCCCCGGAATCCACCGGGTCCGCGCCGAAGATCGCACGCGCCAACTCCGTCCTGCCGGCCCCGACGATGCCGGCTATCCCGACCACCTCGCCGGCGCACAAGGAGAAGGAGACGTCTTCGAGGACTCCCTCTCGCGAGAGGTTCTTTACTTCCAGCAGGATCTCCCCGATCTCGGGTCGCCGGCGCGGGAACTGGGCTTCGACGGATCGTCCGACCATCATCCGCACTAACTCCGAGTGTTCCGTGCTCGCCGGCACCCGGTCCACCACCTTGCCGTCACGCAAGACGGTCACCCGGTCCCCGATCTCGGCCACCTCTTCGAGGTGGTGGGAGATGAAGATCATGGCGACCTCTTCTTGTTTGAGGCCGCGGACGATCTCGAACAAGCGCTTGACCTCTTGTCCCGACAGGGAGGCGGTCGGCTCGTCCATGATCAGGATTCGCGCGTTCAGGCTTAGCGCCTTAGCTATCTCGACCATCTGGCGCTGGGCGACGCCGAGGTCGGAGATCAGGGCTTCGGGGTCCACCCGTACCTTCATCCTCTCCAGGAGCTTGCGCGCCTCTTCTCTCATCTTCCGACGGTTCACAATCCCGAAACGCCGGGGCTGGCGGCCGAGGAAGATGTTCTCGGCCACGGTGAGCTGCGGGACCAGGTTGAACTCCTGATAGATCGTGGAGATTCCAAGTTCCTGGGCGTCCGTGGCGGAGGAGATGCTCGCCGGCTCGCCGTCCAGCAGGATCTCTCCCTCATCGGGCCGGTAGGCGCCCGACAGCATCTTCACGAGGGTGCTCTTGCCGGCGCCGTTCTCCCCGAGCAATACGTGGACTTCGCCCTTCTCGAGCTCGAAGTCGACCTCCTCCAGCGCCACGACCCCGGGGAAGCGCTTCGTGATACCCCGCATCTCCAACAGAGGACCCACGCCGCTCTTCCCACCCCGCTTCCCTCGTTGCGTCCCTTACGGATGCCGGCCCTACCTTTCCTAAAACCGATTGTAGAGGTTCGCGAAAATATGCACAAGAAGGCGGGAGGATGCTCTCCCGTTAGCGAGAGCCGCCTTACGCTGTCCTCGTCTTAATGGAAGCCGGCGGCTGAGCGGCAAGAACCGATCGCTAAAGAAGTGCGCCTGGAAGGATTCGAACCTCCGACTCGCGGTTTAGGAAACCGCTGCTCTATCCCCTGAGCTACAGGCGCGTAGACGAACTTAGTTTAGCGCAGGACCCCGGTGTGTACCAAGGTCCCGCGCTGGTCGATAGAGCATCTGAGGGCTCTCTAACCCGTCGCGTCGGACTGGGAGGCGAAGCGGTCGTAGACGAGGGCGGCGAGCACGGCTCCCACTATAGGGGCGAGGATGTAGACCCAGACGGCGTCGAACCGCCCGGCCAAGATCATCGGCCCCAGAGTACGCGCCGGGTTCAAGGACCCTCCAGTTACGGGACCGGCTATCAGCACGCCGCAGGCGAGGGCGAAGCCGACGGCCAGAGGCGCCACGCCAGCCGGGGCCCGGTCGTCGGTGGCGACCGAGATCACCACGAAGACCAATATGAAGGTGACCAAAACCTCCACCACGAACGCTTGGATGTCCCCAACGTCCTCCACCGGAAACGTGGCTCCGACGTCGGCGAGCTCTCGCCCTGGTTCGCCGTAGGTGATCCAGACGGCGATGGCCCCGAGAATGGCTCCCACGAGCTGCGCCCCTACGTATATAGGCACGAACTGCCAGGGGAACTTCTTCGTGGCGGCGAGCGCCAGGGTCACGGCCGGGTTGACGTGCGCCCCCGAGACGTGCCCGATGGCGGCGACGACAACCGTTAGCGCCAGCCCGAACGCAAGCGCCACGGCGAGCGAGTCGTAGGAGAGGGGACCGGCAGTCGAGCTCTGCAGAACGGCAGCGGTGGCGACGGCGCATCCCGTGAAGACAAGGATGAAGGTGCCGACGAGCTCGGCCACCGCCGCACCCAGCATGTTCGAGGCGTCGATCTGGCTCCCGTACAAGCCCTGCGTCTGTCCTCCGGTGGACCCTCGGCCCGAGCCCCGACCCGAACCCCGGTTCAAGATACGGTCGGCTACCCGGCCGGCCGCCCCCGACAGACCGCCCCCGCTGGTCTGCGAGCGGCGTCTGTAACGGCCCTCTCTGGCTCCGTGCCGCTCGTCGTCGAACGACTGATCCTCCCTGCGGCGCACCGCTTCATCGTCTGTGCGGGGGTCGAGTCGTCGGCGCTCCTCGGCCTCCCGTCGCGCCTCCTCTTCCCTGCGGCTTCTCTCGTCATCCAACTCTGCGGTTCCTTCCTTTGCTATCGAGTTCCTCTTCTTTACCCTCGATCAGGCACGCTTTATCAGGAGCGCGTCCGCGAGGAGCATCGGCGCTATAAACAACGGGTCCCGCTTTTCGAGAGACTGGCCTGTTGCTATGATCCGGGCGGCGGTCGAAGAGGCGTCTCTTTCTACGGGCGACCGCGTCCGGTTTTGGCTCCCCAGGAGCCCCCGAGGGCCCCCGCGACGAACGGGAGGAGCAGGGCGATGACGCCCCCGAGCGTCAGGACGGTGCCCAGACCACTCTGGGCGATCTCCGTCGGGACGCCGGGTAGCGTCACGCCTTGCAGGTTGTTTATAAGGCCAAGCCCCGCGACGCCGCCCAGAAGGGCCAGGATCAGCGTGACGATCAGGGCGAGCAGCGCCACCAGGAGGCCGTGTTTGCTGCCGTCGCGGCTGGCCATCCGGCCCGCGGTGTAGCCGCCGACAAGGAAGGCGAGAAACAGCGTCAACAAAACCCCGACGAGGCCGGTAGTTCCGGCCTCCGCGCCGCCGCCGAACCCCAGGGTCGTCAGGATCACGCTCACGACCGCGGTGACGAGGCCGCTGAGGATCAAGCTGGCTCCCAGGGCCGCGAGCCAACCTATCAAGACGCTGGTCCAACTCGTGCCCGAGCCCCCCGCCCTTGCGTACCTCCCACGCATAAGGTCCTCCTCAAAGTAGAGGCGGACCCGGACAGAGCCCGAGCCCGCCCTCCGGACGACTGCCGTCTCTACCGTCTACCGGTCGCGGCGCCTCGTCTCGTCTCTGGGGGCGTCGTTGTCGCGCCCGGTCGTCCCGCCGGACCTTCCGCCACGCCCGGTCGTCTCGTCGGGCCTCCCGCCGCGCCCGGTCGTCTCGTCGTCGATCTCGACCTCTTCCTTGCGGACGTCTTCCTCGACTATCTCTTCCTCCTCGACGACGTCTTTGCGGATCCTCAATTCCTCCTTGACCACCGGACGCTTCTCGACCACGATCTCTTCCTCGATCACCGGCACCCGGATCTCGTCGTCCCCGATCTCGTCCTCCGAGGCCCTCTCCCGGCCTTCGACCGGCACCCGCTCGACGTGGACTTCCTCGCGCTTCCTGGGGACCCGCACCTGCTCCCGCTCGGTCCTCACTCGCTTGCGGACGTTCACGCTGCCGGCCTCGTGCTCGCGCGTGCCGACCCGGAGCTCCTCCTCGCTCCTCTGCACCCTCAGCTCGTCTTCGTCAGCAACGTCGTCGCCACGAGCACCACGCGAATCACGCGAGTCGCCTGTGTCGCGTGCGGTCGCGTCAGTGCGGTCAGGAGAGGCCGTGCGATCACGGTCCGTGCGATCACGATCCGGGTGATCACGATCCGGGTGATCGCGGTCCGGGCGATCATGGTACTCGCCGCGCCCACGCTCGACGCCGCCCGTCGCCATGTCGTCAGAGCGCCGCTCCCCGTAATGATCCTCCGAGCGTCGTTCCTCGTCGGTCACGCCCCCGGTCGCGGCCGGAGAGGAGGAATGATCTTCGTCCCGGTAGTACGCGCCGTACCCGCTCCTCTCGTCGGCCCCGCGCTGCAGCCCGAAGTGGCGGTAGACCCGCTCCTCGAGCTCCGGCGAGATCTCCTCGTCGTCGTCGAAGGTCGGGGCGTCCTTGATCCTATCTTTGGGCGCCCCGACCTCGATGAGCTGGCGCCTCTCGTTCACCCGGGCCAACTCCCACGGGATGAGGGTGGACTTGAGCCCCAGAAGGCCCATCTTCACCCCGAGGTACTCGGGCCGGTCGTTCTCGTCCACGAAGAGATCGTCGACCTTGCCGATCTTCTCGTAGTGCTCGTCGTAGACGGTGTAGCCCGCGAACTCTTCTTCTACCGCTGCGAGCCGGTCGTCGCGATTCTCTCGCTCCATTCCTGGTTCTCCTCTCTCGGAGCTTGCCACTAAGCGTCGTTCCGCCACTGGTAGAACAACCCGGTACGTGGTGTTCCCACACGGCACCAACCCGTAAACCAGCCTGCAGCCGGATCGAACCCACCAGAGCGCCGAGCACGCGACAGTCGTCTCGTACGTCTAGTGATCAGGCGCATCCTTGCTTTCCGAAGTCCCAGCAGACGCAAAACCAAGCACCATCATAAGCGCTACCCCATGCTTCTCTGCCTCACGACCCCTCGCCCTCCGAGGGGTCTGTACTCATAACTTAACAAAGGAGCAGTACATCTTAACGAGATAACAGCAAAAGAGAGCTTTTATCGGTTGAATGGGGAGGATGAAACACGGTACCATTATAGATTGCAGCCGATAAGAAGGGGTTGTACGTAGTGGAAGTGGGAAGCAAGCATTTTCTTGTGGCAGTCGAGCGGGAGCGGAGAAAGCCCCTAAACTGTAGGCTCTACAAGAATATACGTAGTGGGCTAGTAGAGGAGGACGGTCACGGAAGCTAACGGCGGGGGGCGCGAGCAGGTCATTCGTGTAGAGAACTGTTCGGTGGTCTTCGGGAGGCGCGCCCAACAGGCGCTGGAGATGCGGCGCTCCGGCAGGACCAAGGCCGAGGTCGAGAGGGCTACCGGGTCGACCATCGGGGCCTTTGATAACAACTTCGACGTGAACCAGGGCGAGATCTTCGTGATCATCGGCCTCTCTGGGAGCGGGAAGTCCACGATCTTACGGGCCATCAACGGCCTGAACGAGCCGACCGAAGGGAACGTCTTTCTCGACGGCGACAACATCTCGAAGATGTCGGCCAAGGAGTTGCGGGAGGTACGGAGGCGCAAGATCGGCATGGTCTTCCAGCACTTCGGCCTCTTGCCGACCCGCACGGTCATGGACAACGTGACCTTTGGCCTCGAGGTCAAGGGCGCGTCGTCCGCGGAGCGCAAGAAGGCCGGCGAGGAGGCGCTGGAGCTGGTCGGCCTCCAGGGCCAGGGCAAAAAGATGACCTCGGAGCTGTCGGGCGGCATGCAGCAGCGGGTCGGTCTCGCGCGAGCCCTGGCCACCCAGCAGGAACTCCTGCTCATGGACGAGCCGTTCAGCGCCCTCGACCCGCTCATTCGGCGGGACATGCAGAACTTGTTCCTCAAGATCCAGGGCGAAGTGCAGCGGACGGTGGTCTTCGTGACGCACGACCTGGACGAGGCTTTGATGCTCGGGCACCGGGTGGCGATCATGAAGGACGGCGAGATCGTGCAGCTCGGCACGCCCGAGGAGATCCTGCGCGAGCCCGCCACCGATTACGTAGAGCGCTTCGTCGAGGA
>JAIVIG010000029.1:0-3464 GCA_020200675.1 Actinomycetota bacterium | reverse complement strand
CTTCGTGGAGCACGACGTGCCCGTGGCCGTTTGCGACGAGACCGACCGCCTCGAAGGCGTCGTCGTCCGCGGGGCCCTGATAGCGGGCCTTACAACCACCGAGTACAACGGCGAAGACCCGGTACTCTTCGAGGATGAAGGACGCCGCGAGGGCGCCGTCTTGCGGGGCAGCGAGGCCGGGCAAGAGACGGACGGGAGGACTTAAAGGTGCTCGCTTTCTTGCAGCGGAACCTCGTACCGGAGATCCCGTTAGAAGATTGGACCAGCAGCTTCGTCAAGTACGTACAGGGCATCGATGCCGTCGACGACTTCTTCGATTTCGTGAAGGACATAATCGGTGGCTTCGTCGGCGCGCTCGAGGCCACCCTGACCTTCCTGCCAGAGATGTGGATGGTCGCCTTGTTCACGGTGATAGCCTTTCTCTTGACCTACAGGCGGGCGACTACGTTTTCGACAGCTGGCGCTGTGCTAGGCACTCTGCTGTTCCTCAGCTTTCCGCTATGGGGGAATGCGGTTTTGCCCGCCCTGGAGCAGGCTTTGGGCAGCGCGATACCGTCGGGGGTGGCGGCGGTCCTCGCGTTCGTGCTCGTGTTCGGGTTGATAGCCGCTCTCTTCTTCGGCTCGCTAGTGGCCGTCTTTACGGCGTTTTGTTTTCCGCTGATCGCTAGCCTCGGGCTCTGGGACGAGACGATGCTCTCCCTGGCGCTAGTCCTGGCCGCGACCGTGGTCTCGCTTATTATAGGAGTGCCTATCGGGGTGCTTGCGGCCAAGTCGCGCGCCGTCGAAGCCGCCGCGAGGCCCACGCTCGACATTATGCAGACGATGCCCGCGTTCGTGTACCTGGTTCCGATGGTCGTGTTCCTGGGCCTCGGCGCCGGGCCGGCGCTCGTCGCGACGGTCGTCTTCGCGGCGCCGCCCGCGGTGAGGCTCACGATGCTCGGCATCCAGCAGGTACCCCAGAACACAGTCGAGGCGGCCCATGCTTTCGGGGCGACACCCTGGCAGACCCTGCGTAAGGTCGAACTGCCGCAAGCCCTGCCGACCATCATGGCCGGGGTCAACCAGGTGATCATGCTCGCCCTCTCGATGGTGGTCATCGCCGCGCTCGTCGGCTCTGGTGGACTGGGCGAGGCCGTGGTCCGTGGCCTCAGCCAGCTCGACGTGGGTCGGGCGTTCATCGGTGGGGTAGGGATCGTCATCATCGCCATCTACCTCGACCGCGTCACGAGGCCGCTCGGTAGTTTGATCCAGCGCAAACCGGGCGCCAAGAGCGCGTTGTCGAAGGTCCTCCCTGGCAGGAAGAAGGGGGCAGACGTGGACCTCGACACCGCCGGTTCCACCGGCTCCGGCGCGGAAGACAACGCGAAGGTCGGCGCGGGCAGTGGCTCGGCTTGAGTCCCGCCCGTTGCCCGATCTGCGTCTCCCTTGCGGGGTGCGAATGGAAGAAAAACTGATCCGGCGTGGGCGCGCGAGCGTAAAGAGAGTGTGAGACCCTGGTGAGATGCTCTACGGAGGCGCATTACTACATCTGCTGGCTAGAGAAGGAAGGTCGATGAAGGCGAGTAAGAAGCTTTTGGCGGTAATCCTCGCGCTCGTTGTGGGCGCCGTCGTGTCGGGTTGCGGCGGCAGCTCCCCGGAGAACAGAGAGATCACGCTCAGCATCGCGACGGGCTGGGACGAGAGCGCGGTGATCGCAAACCTATCGAGCATCATCATGGAAGAGGACCTCGGCTACGAAGATGTCGCGCTCCAGGAGCTGGAGCTTGGACCCGTGATCCAGGGCGTGGCCAGCGGCGACCTGGATGCGTACCAGGACGTTTGGCTGCCCAACCACCAGCAGCAGCTCAGCGAGGTCGAGAACGATATCGTGCAGCTCGATCCCTGGTACGAGGGCACGACCGAGTTCGGCATAGGGGTACCGTACTACATGAACATCACCACCATACCCGAGCTCAACGACACCAACGTCGACCAGATCCTCGGCATCGAGCCGGGCGCGATCATCTCGGAGCGAATCCCCGATTCGGTCATACCGACGTACAACCTCAACCAGGAGTACGTGGAGTCGAGCACGCCGAGCATGCTCTCCGAGGTGGATAACCGCTACAACAACCAGGAGGAGTTCGCCTTCGTCCCCTGGCGGCCGCACTGGATGAACGCGAAGTACGACTTCAAGTTCCTCGAGGACCCGGAGGATGCCCTGCAGGACCTCAACGACGGGGCGACGATCTCGTCGATCGTCAACGAGGACCTGCCGGATGACGACCCCGTGGCCTACGCGTTCCTGAACTCGATAAGGCTCACCGAGGAGCAGGTCAACGAGATAGAGAACATCAACCCCAACGACTACGGGGAGGCAGCCAGGACCTGGCTGGAGGACAACCGCGACGTCGTGCAGCCCTGGATCGACGCCGCGCGGGAAGCGGAGGGGTCTTAGGGCGAGGACCCGTAAGGCAGAACGGACGAAAACCAAAGACCGAGGCTTGACCGCCACGGCGTAAAGCGATTTGGGCGACCTCTCTACGGGGTCGCCCCGCTCTTTGCGGCGGTCCGGAAACTGGTGGCGAACCAAGAGGCTCTCTTACGTATGGCAGAGACGGTAGGTCCATGAAAGCGACGCTCCTCCCGGGGCTCTTCGTCTTGCTCGTCGTGGTTGCGCTACTCGCGGCGGGTTGTGGCGGTGATGGCGGCAAGACGCTTGAAATCGCGGACATTGGGTGGACCGAGAACACCGCGATCTCGGCACTGACGAAAGTGCTTCTCGAGGAAGAGCTCGGCTACGAGAGGGTCACCGTAAACACCAGCGACCTCGACTCGGTGTATAAGGGCGTGGCCGGAGGAAACCTGGATGCTTTCCAGGACGTGTGGCTGCCGAATCAGCAGGATCTACTCGGCAGCGTCGAGGAGGATGTCGAGCTACTCGGCCCCTGGTATCAGGGGCAGACCAAACAGGGCATAGGGGTCCCCAGCTACATGGACGCCACGAGCCTGGACCAGCTAACCGAAAGCGAGACCGATCTGCTACTCGGTATCGAGCCGAGCTCGGTAGTCATGGAGATAGTTTCCGAAGAGGTCATCCCGGCCTACGATCTCGACCAGAAGCTCGTGGAGGCGAGCACGCAGGGCATGCTCGCCGAGGTCGAGGCCCGCTACGAAAGCCGGGAGGACTTCGCCTTCGTCGCCTGGTCTCCCCACTGGATGAACCAGAGGTACGACTTTAGATATCTCGAGGACCCGAAGGATGCTTTTGGCGAGCTAAACAATCCAGCAAAGATACTGATGGTAGTCAACGAGGACCTATCGAGGAACGACCCCGTGGCTTACGCGTTCATGGAGGCGGTGACGCTCACCGAGGAGCAGGTCAACGACCTGGAGAGCACGATCAACGAGGTGGACGACCCACTGGAGGGCGCCAGGCGGTGGGCGCGGGAGCACCTCGAGGTCTGGCAGCCCTGGGTCGAGGC
>JAIVIG010000487.1 GCA_020200675.1 Actinomycetota bacterium | reverse complement strand
TTTCACCGGTTGTTAACCAAGCATCCCTACTGAGCCACTAGAATTAATCCCGTTCGGCATCATCGTGCTCGTCAGCACCATTTTTCTCTTAGGCGTTTTGGCAGCCGTGGAACGAGAACCCTGGCAGCACGTACACGCAGGAAGAGGGCGCAGGCAAGAAAATGAACGCTGTAGCAGGCTCGCGGAAAGATAAAGAATCCAAATGGCCAGTAGAGAATCCGGAGATGCGCGCCTTGAGCGAGTGGACCTTGGGCGAGTGGATAGAGTTTGGGCACAAACTACGAAGCGCATCCGACGAGGAAATCCTCGCCCTGATAGGCAGCGTAGTGGCGTACCTCGAAGACGAGCTGAATGATGAGCTATTCCCGAGCCCCTACTATAACTACAATAACTATACGGAGTATGTTCGAGGGTACGCAAAGACAATCTTGAAGGCAGCCCGGGTCGAACTCAGAAAGAGGAACTTGAAGCAGCTCAGGTGAGAGGCGCCTTCTGCGTTACGGGGGGTTGAACCAGCTCGCAAACCGGCGCTACCAGAGGATGGGTTTCCGAGAACAACCCTTCTCGGCAGCTCGGTGAATAGAAGCAATCCGCCCCCCTCCCTGTAGGCGCAAGCCCTTCGGTAAAGAAGAATTGCGCTCTCTGAGAATCGGCGCCGCGCGTCCTTAAAGACACTTAATGCGTTATTAGCCTGGTGCTAACCGATTCTTTACGAAACTTTCCCCGGAGTGTGTAACAGTGGAGAGCGTGTGGGAGACGAGACACCGCCCATACGCTGTGGGGAAAGGGGAGGGGAAGCAGGCACACAGTAAGCGTCGCGTGAAAGGAGGCGAAGCACGTATTGTGCGATTTCTATAGGCGCGGGCTTAAGGAGGAACCCCGCCGGCTCAGGGAGGAAGGGCAAGCCCGCAGTAGAAGGCGGGAGGCAAAAGTCGCACGGGCCGATTTGAGGGCGGACTCGATAGTCAAGAAGGTCCGGAAGACGATAGAAGCCAGATGAAATGGGATAGGGGGAAGCGCTGATCACGATAACCGAGGAAGCTAAGCGAATACTGCAGGGTTACGAGCGCCCGGCGGGTACGACGCTGCGCCTGGACTCGGTGAACGGTCACCAACCCGACGAA
The DNA here is from genome assembly GCA_020200675.1 of Actinomycetota bacterium. Lineage (GTDB taxonomy): Bacteria > Actinomycetota > Rubrobacteria > Rubrobacterales > Rubrobacteraceae > Rubrobacter_F. The sequence continues at coordinate 1,283 of JAIVIG010000487.1, read as the reverse complement.
CTCCAGGTCCGGCTAGGGGCTGGCAGACCTAAGGGCAATGATCAGATCATCGAGCACGGGGGGAAGGACCTTTTGCGCATCGCGAGGAGCGTGAGCGAGGAACTCAACGGTAGCACGATAGACTTGGTGGAGACACTCGAGGGCCCAGCGCTCGGAATCAAGCCGGTCCCGCCACGAGGCGGCACACATCTCTCGGACGACCTGTAAGAACTCGCACCGCAGGAGGGTCCGGGAAAGTACGGTGGACGCTCCGGCTTTACCCCTTTCCCATACAGGCGTAATGAAACAGAGCTTCACCACGCTAGGGAGTCTGGGTGCAAGAGCCCAAGACCTTTCTCGTGCCTGCAGAGCCTCTGAGAAACGTACCGTGCTCAACGAGACAAGGGAGGGAGACATCATGGCGATCGTCGCCCGGGGCAGGATAGTTGATACCGGCGAGGACACGTTCACGTCCAGCATGCACCACGACTACATACTCGCCCACGAGCAATACATACTCGCCGACGAGCAAGGGCATGAGATTCTTTACCTACTGCAAGGCGACTCTGATTACATAGGCGCCCACCAGAGCGATAGCGTTGAGGTGAGGGGAGCGGTGGTAGGCACGGACCCCTCAGGAAAGTTTGAAACCTTGGAAGTGGAGTCCATACGCCGGTTCAGCAGCGCCCCTTGGAGAAGTTAGGCGCCACCAGGGACGTCGGGTATTCGACAGACTGTGTTGAAGCTAGGGGGCGAGCGGGGCGAGGACATTCTTTAAGAGGCTGTTCAAAGGCAATACCCTTGGAGGCAACCCGCCCGGTCCTATAGACATAGCTCCGGTCGCCTAAACCTATAGGACTGGGGCTAAATAGACTATTCTTTGGTTCGTAGAACGAAAGGAGTCCTTGCTCGTGGAGACCAACATTATCTACAAGTATCGTGTTCCCAGGGCGGCTCCGGGTAACGAGACCACGATCACGACCGCAGCGCTGGATCTGAATCCTAATGAGGTGCTGACCAGCTACCATATGGTCGGCGAAACCATCACGTTGCAGGCCGACGTCCCCAAAGATTACGGTGAAGACCCGAAAGAGTACGTGGTCCTCCAGCGCGCTCCCCTCCTGACCCAATGGAGCGAACATGGACTCACACTGGCAGCGTTGCTCGTCATCGTCACCGACCCCGACTCGTAACGACGAGCCGAGTTTCCGGGAACACCCTCCTTCTCGGCAATCCGGCAGGCAGGTATTACGCGTAATATATAGAAGAGGTGGATTACCTGTTCTCGGGGTGCTCTCTTGGGG
>JAIVIG010000223.1:2463-3800 GCA_020200675.1 Actinomycetota bacterium | reverse complement strand
GCGGCGTAATCTCATTATCGGGCAACCCGATCTTGGTCAACTCGGAGGCTACAGGGATGGAGATCTCTCCCACCGGGTAAAGGGCACTTGTTGTGGGGGCTCCGCCGTTGCGCTTTAGGTCCCTGGCTGACTTCCTGACCTTAGCGACGCCCCTACCCGCACCCGCGGGACGCTCGATCTTCTTGTCTCCGGATCCCTTCCTGCTCGAAACCTTCTCTACGGTCCGTTTGGCTTCCGTCTTCGGCTTGGGCACGTGTACACCTCCGTTCTTCTCTAGACCACCTCTAGAGTAGGTTTTGCTATTTTCACCATCATTTCCCGGCGAAGAGCGTCCTAAACCCCCGCCAGGTAGAGGCATGACTGAGGCGAAGGACAGCGCCGAGGCGAGCGCGCGCATATCCTGTGGGGGCAGCATCCCGAAGACGTCCACCATCGAAAGCATGCGCTCAAGCTCTTCCAAGGGCATCCACTCGGTCATGGCGCGCATCTTGGCCCAAGGCGCACCAACCTATCGGTGTGCTCCGACATAAACCGCGGCGAACCGTGTCGCAGCGCATGTAATCGCAGGCCTCCGCATGCCTAACTTCGGAGAAACGGCCCCTTCTAGGCTGTGAGTACCATGCTGGGATCCCGAACTATCCCGAACTGCGCGGCGGCTACCCAAAAGCGATGGATGTTGCGTTCGGATGCGACCCCTACCTCGTTGGCGAACGTCGGGGCGCCCGAGAAACCGACGCTAGGACCCCGGCCCGGCTGGTTAGTGGAGTCTCCTTAAAGCCCCGACAAGGTATCGCCTAGTAACCCCTTGTCCTTGCGCTCTTGCCTGTCTCGCTCCTTCTCCGCTTCCTTGGCTTTGGCCTGCTCTTGACGGATCCTCTCCTTCTGCGCTGCCTCCTGTGCAGCTGCGGCGACCCTCTGCTTGGCCTGACCTTCGGCCTTCTTGTTCTCGTCGCCGGTGATGGCGCCGACGGCTTCCTTCATCCTGCCCTTAAACTTCTCCGACATTCGTGCGGCCTCCTTAGTCGTTTAGCCGCTCACTTCTTTCTACTCAACTAAAGACCGGTGAGATTGCCCACAGGGCCGCCCGAGCTGTTGAGCCGTTCGCATTCCCCGCAAAGGGACTTGCCGCCCGTCCCCTGCCGCACGTTCTCGGGGTCGATGCTGTTGCCGGTCTGGCAGCTGGGGTTGTTGTGGTAGACGTCGGAGTTGGGCGAGTGCCAGGGTCCCCCACCCCCCAAGCCGCTGGTCGTCTCCCTCAGGCTATCCGTGGCCCCACCCACGCTATCCGTGGCCCCACCCACGATATCCGCGGCCCCACCAACGAGCCCTTTGTCCTT
>JAIVIG010000223.1:0-2420 GCA_020200675.1 Actinomycetota bacterium | reverse complement strand
AGATAGTACTAAGCCTAAACTTCCGGAAGGCTCTACCCGATGGTGGCCACGGCGTTGTTTGGCACCAGCACGGTGGGTAAGAAGGGCCCTAACGTTGTCAGAAGGCGAGAGGGGAGGAAGAAAAACGAGCCTGGATAACTTGAGCAACCCCGACCTTGGGCAGCCGTAACCTACGATCAAGGCGGCACACATCTGCCAGGTGGCTATCTTTCTTATGTTGGGTTTGACCCGCTTGTACGGACCGATCAGAGTTAAGCGATCAGGTTCCGTGAAAGGGGTCAAAGAAGATGGGCAAGACAGGCAGGCTCTACTCGCCTGAATTCAAGGAAGAAGCCGTCCGGCTGGTTCACTACTGTGAGGAGCGCTATCCCGTAGCGAAGATAGCCCGCGATCTGGATGTCTCCGCCGAGACGCTGCGCAAGTGGGTTAACCAGGCGTATACTGGCCTTGTCTCCGATTGGAGACACTCCAAACGCTCGTTGGCGACGTCGCCGATGGCTAGGTTGGCACGAACGCCGCAAGAAACCGTAGCAAGCGGTGGCGACTCGCAACGAGTTTACTGCGGGAGGTTTTCTCCCCAGGCAGCGGGGTATAAAATGGCGAAGGCGAGCGAAAGGAGGCCGAGGTTGAGAACTTTCCACGAAGAGCACAGAACGGTTGCAGGCCAGGCTGTCGGGCCTACACGTCCTCAACCTCCCCCCGTACCTCCTCGCCCCCCAGACGACGACGATTAATTCAAGCTGCTCGTCTTGTGGTTCAAAGCCGCAATATAGTGTCGAGTAGTGAAGGCGAGCGCCGCCCCGACCCGATGCCGGCTCCGCGAACTTCGCCTAAGCCGAATTCTCCGGAATTGGCATAGCCCCGGTCCTATGCCGGGCGGATTTCTTATGTACCGGTGAGAGTATCGCTTGGTACCGTACAAAAGGAGCCAATAATACCCCACGGGGTTAGTTGCCTAGTGGAATTACGAGTACTATGGTTTTCTGAATACCATCCCAATCCAATTATCTTGTGGGCGCTGCTTTTCTAAGCTGAAGCCTGCTGCACATACAGCGTTAGCGGTCTCCTTAGCGCGTGTGACAACCGAGCCGCTGGTGATGAGAACACCAGCATGTCGTAGGGTTGTACCTAGGTTCGGAGCCAGTTCAATAATCACCTTGGGAAAGATATTCGCGACCACCAAGTCAAAGGGGGGAGCCGCAGATTCGATGCTGCCTTGATCCACCTCAACCACATCAGCGACATTGTTTAGCGAAACGGTTTCTTGCGCGATAGCAACAGCGGCCGCTCCGATGTCTAGCGCGAGCACTTCGCTGGCTCCTAGCTTGGCGGCTGCTACCGCCAAGATACCCGACCCCGTACCCAAGTCCAGAACTCGATCGCCGGACTCAACATATTCTTCCAGCAAGACTAACGACAGTTGTGTCGACGGATGTCGTCCGGTACCAAACACGCCTTGCTTGGAACTGTCACCTACAGGCAACTCTATGATCTGGGTGGCATGTGACGTTTCATAAGATTTGTCCGCGGGTTTGATCACCATCGTACGGCCGACACGTATAGGGATCGCGTCGTCCCAAGTTTCGTTGTAGGTCACGGGCACATCATCGGGTACGATCCGTAAAGAAGTGAAAACGTGGCCGGTCACTTGCCTGATTTGCTCCTTTTGCTCCGAGGTGAGCATAACTTCTACAGCAAACGAATCGCTACCTTGTTCGCTAGATGACTTAGGCTCAAGTACTTCTTTAACTGCGGATCGCGAGATGGGTAGGGTATCAGTACCCGCTTTCACCGCGACGCTCGAGAGACGTTTTAGTTGGGCTGGGTAAAAGCTCAGAGAGGAGGGCAGGACCATGCCAGTTTGCCGAACGTAGTGCACTCTCTGCGCTGATGTTAGTCGGATCTCGATCGGATCTCTAGTAGATTGATCAGCCATTGGGTTTAGCCCCTTATTGGATCGACACCTATCTTGGATCGACACCCACCAACATCGAGCAGGCACCGCTCATAATGCATCATAAGCCGTGCGCAACGCGCCGTGAAGCGGAGAGGCTCGTAGGAGCGCCCACGACTGATTCACCCAACCTCCTAGAAAGAGGCCTTCTCTGCGAACTTCGCCTAAACTAACCTTGAGGCCGCGTGTCTATGCGGGAGAGGCTCTATAAGCCTTGGTCCATAAGACCTACCCCTATTATGAGCTGCCTACTTCTAGAGCTCGTATGTCTCTTCGGTTATCTCTCCATTACGGCGGCGTACTCTTGTCACCTTGGCGGGCTTGCCGGTACCTTTAGGACTGCGTTCTATTCTTACCTCAGTGATCTTCCCAGTGCGGCGATCGCCACGGCCGGTTTTGCGGCTCTTGCGTCCACGTCTGCGCCCGCGTCCGCGTCTGCTGCGTCTGCTCATCGCGCTTCTTCTCC
>JAIVIG010000486.1:1072-3495 GCA_020200675.1 Actinomycetota bacterium | reverse complement strand
GAGCAGGAAGAAGCAGGTGACGAGGAGGAGGCCGTGGCGTGAGCGCGGTCGAGGAGTTCCGCGAGATCCTGAAGCTGCGCGCCCGCGGGCCGGAGCACCTGGGTTTCCTGGAGCCCGAGCTGTGCGAGAGGGCGATGGAGTTGATCCTGGCGGGCGTCGCTACCCCGGCCCAGATCGGGGGCTTCCTCCTCGTGGGGCGTGCCGTCGGCGATTCTCCCGCCGAGATGGCCGCGTATGCTCGCCCGATGCTCTCGCTCGCCAGGCCCATCGAAGCGCCGGAAGGCCCGCCTGTCGTCACGGTGACCGGCGGCTTCGACGGTAAGATCAGGACGTTCAACGTAGGCGCCGCCGCCTCTCTGGTCGCTGCCGCCGCCGGAGGCCGGGTGCTGATGCTCGGCTGCGAGGGCACCCCTCCGAAAGAGGGCCGAACGGCTTTCGACGCCCTGAGAGATCTCGGGGTCCCCTCTCCGCACAACCTCTTAGAGGCCGAGATCTCTCTAGCGGAACACGGCTTCGCGGCCACGAGCGCGGAGCACTACCTGCCCGAGCTTCATGCCCTCCTGGATCTCCGGTGGGAGATGGTGCGCCGGACGGTCCTGAACGTGGTCGAGAAGATCGTCTCCCCCGTACCCGGCTCGCGCATGATGGTCGGCATCACCCACCGGTCGTTCCTCGAAAGCGTTCCGGCGGCGCTCATGGACCTCGGGGTCGAGCACGCCCTCGTCTACGGGGCCATAGAAGGGTCTGACGAAGCCTCGCTGGACGGCAGCTCGTCGCTCGTCCGGGTGAGGAGCGGCGAAACCGAGGAGTTCAGAGTCTCGCCGGACTCCGTGGGCCTTTCCCGGGCAACGAGGGCGGACATAACCTGGAAAAGCGCGGAGGATGAGACCAGTCGCTCTCTCGCCGCCCTCGAAGGCGAGGCGGGGCCGGTTGGGGACTTGATCCTGTATAACGCCGCCCTCAGGCTCTGGGCCGCAGACGAGGGCACCTCGCTCGCGGGATGGGTGGAGAGGGCCAGGGAGGCCCTGAACTCCGGCGCGGATTTGAGGCTGCTGGACAGGCTCCGTCAGCCTGTACCCGTCAGAGGTTGAGCATTAAAGGGAAAGGATTGGTGTGACCTACGAGGAGTTCTTAGATGAGATCCAGAGGAGGGCCGGTCCCATCGCCCGCGAAGAGGCGGTCCTGGTCGCGGGAGCATACCTGGAGACACTGCGCGAACGCCTCTCCGGCGATAGACCGGGCAGCCTTGCCGCCCACCTCCCCGAAGAACTCGCCGCGCGCCTCGAAGGAGATGGCGAGGGCGAGGAGTTCGCCGTGTGGGAGTTCCACGAGCGTTTCGCGCAGAAGGCCAGTATCGCACCCGAGATGGCCGCCCGCTACGCCCGGCACGTCGGGAACGTACTCGGCGACGTGGTACCGGAAGAAGAACTAGAGGCTTTGCGCGAGGATCTACCCCCCGATTACTGGGAGCTGTCGGAGCGTGTGCTCGCCGATCCCCATCGCTACGGGTCCTTTGAGCGCAGGCCGGACTCTCTCCCGCCCGCCGCGCCGGTGCCGGATGAGAACTAAGGGGCGGCAGATGAGGATAGGCGTCCAGAACCAGCACCAGAAGAGGAGGTTCGACCTCCGGTACTGTCCCCGACCCGAAAAGGACCTGCAAGACTTCCTATGAAGGTAAAGCTCACCATGACCGTCCGCGACTTCAGCGGCAGCCCCTACCCGAAAGGTTCGGTGCTCGAAGCCCGCATAGCCCCCGACGGGGCGCTGGAGGTGGTCGGCGCCCAGCACCTGCCGCTGCGCCCCCATGAGTGGTCCCTCGTGCTGACAGACGAGGATCTCGAGCGGTTGCTGCTGGAGGGGTAACACCGCCGGACGACGGCTGCGCCAGAGACAGACTCGGTCCTCTTCCCAGCCTCGGTCCCCGGCCTACCTGTGGCGGATGCGGCGTTCGATCTGCTTGAAGATCACGCGCCGTACGCGCGGGTTCTTGAGCAGGTTTATTAGCGTCCGGCGGACCCTCGGGTTCGCCAGGAGCTTGAAGACCAGCTTCCTCTTGTTCACGACGGGCGTGCCTCCTCCTGTTCGCCGGTTCCTGTCAAGCGGCCTTCTCGAGCTCGCGTCGTAGCTTCTTCTTGAGCAGCTCCAGAAGGGCCTTCTCTCCCTCGCTGAGTTCGCCCTGCTCGGCGAGGATGATCTCCTCTATGCGGTCGCTGTAGTAGGCTACCATCGACCCCTCCAGGTAGTGATCGATGACGCGCGGGCTGACGTAGGAAGAGCGGGCGATGGCGCGGGTGTTCCCGAGCCTCTGGGCCACAGCGTCCACCGCCGCGACGACGTTCTTCTCGGCCGCCTTGAGGTCTTCCTCGGCGCCCAGCTCGGCAAGCTTGACGGCGGCGACGAGGGTGCCGGCCCAGGTCCTGAAG
>JAIVIG010000486.1:0-997 GCA_020200675.1 Actinomycetota bacterium | reverse complement strand
CACTTCCCGGCGTACTCGAAGATCATGGCGTCGCCCTCTATCTTGAGGTGCTTGCGCCGCAGGGTCGCGATGCCGTAGGTCTTGTTTTTCTTTGCGTAACGTTCTTCGCCGACGCGGAAGTGGGCGGCGTTCATGAGGCGCGCCATCGTCGCCAAGACCTTCTCCCGGTCGAGCTTCTCGTGGCTCAAGTGCTCGCTCGTGATGCGGCGCATCTCGGGGAGGTGGTCGGCGAAGCGCAGGATACGCTCGAACTTCTCGCGCTCCTTGCGCTCGCGATACTTGGGGCTGTAGACGTACTGGAGCCGGCCCGCCGAGTCGTAGCCAACGGCTTGAACCTTGGCCGAAGGACCGCGAGCTATGTGAACGTCGCTCCAGGCCGGCGGTACCTTGAGGACCTCGATGCGCGTGAGGACCTTCTCCTCGCGTACGGTCTCCCCGGAGTCCGGGTACCGGTAGAAGAAACCCTTCTCTTTGCTGCCCAACCGTCTGATGCCCGTCTCTAAAAGGACGTGTCTCGCCATGCTCCGAACCCTGCGCGTCCTTTCCTGGTGATCCGGCCTACCGTTCGTCTTCGAGAACGGATTGTACCCCGGGTCCCCTTATATTAAGAGAGAAAGGACACGATTCTCGGGCAACCAGCATTCTTTGGGTACCCCCCGCGCCCCGGCTTCAGTTGGTCCGGTCTATGCGGGTGTGGTAGCGGTTCCCGAGGGTCCCCCCGAGAAAGCTACCCAAGAGCACCAGTAGCAGGGCGCCGACGATGATCCCCGCACCCACGAGACCCAGCGTGGTCAGGTTACCGACGGTCGACTGGATGCCGGTCTGGAGTCCCCTCAGGAGCTCGAAGACCGGTCCGGGCAGGAGGCCGGCGAGAAGGAAACCGAAGACGGTGAAGAGCACGGCCAGCAAGATCCCCCATCCGACCGTCGCCGCTCCGTTACGCCCACCGTCGAAGCGCACGAGCCGCCCGGCCACGTAACCTCCAAGGAAATAGGAA
>JAIVIG010000485.1 GCA_020200675.1 Actinomycetota bacterium | reverse complement strand
GCCGCAGGCGATGAGCAGCTTCACCTCGCTCACGCTGTACCAGTGGGAGTGCAACATCCGCTCGGCGACTATTCTGGGCTTCGTCGGCGCCGGGGGCATCGGACAGGATATCCTGATCTCGATGAACCTCTTCGACTACCCCAAGGTTGCCACGCTGGTGGGCGCAACGATCGTCGTGGTGCTAGCGGTGGACCGTTTCTCGGCCGCCATTCGCCGCAGGCTCGTGTGCTAGGCTCCGGAGCCTACGAGCACTATGTCTCCGAGGAGAAGGCCCTGCGGAGGCGGGGCGGTGTCCGAGGCCCTGGCCGCCGGGGTGCCGGTGATCGCCTCCGACATCCCCGGCAACGTCGGCATGCTCGGCTAAGACTACCCCGGCTACTACCCGGTCGGAGACGAGCAGGCCCTCGCGCGCTCCATGGAGCAGGTCGAAAACGACGCCACGTTCCGCGAGCTGCTGGAATCGTGGTGCGCGGCGCGCAGGCATCTCATAACGCCCGAGCGCGAGCAGAGAGCGCTGGATGCTCTGGTGAAGGAGGCCGCCCGGTATCCGCGAGCGGTGCAGCATGCGTTCTGAAACAAAACGAGATTGGAGATATACTGAGGCCATGGACGAACGAACGCGCATAAGGCTGACGAAGTACTCCCAGAAGGCCGGCTGAGCCTCCAAGTTCTCTCCAGGGGACCTGGAGCAAGCACTTAGTGGGCTCAACCCACCTTCCGCCGACGACGACGGTTTCGTCAGCGGCATGGACACCCGCGACGATGCCGGATACATCCCCTTCGGCGGCGGCCTGCTCTTGCAGTCGGCGGACTTCTTCACCCCCATAGTCGATGACCCGTACCGCTTCGGGCAGATCGCCGCAGCCAACGCCTTCTCCGATATCTACGCCATGGGCGGCTACCCCTTGACGGCGATGAACCTGGTGGCCTTCCCCTGTTCTTTAGACATGGGCATCCTGCGCGAGATCCTCTCCGGAGGACTCTCCAAGATAGAAGAGTCCGGCGCCCGTCTGTGCGGCGGGCATTCCGTGCAAGACGACGAACCCAAGTACGGCCTCTCGGTCACAGGCTTTGTCGAAGAGCAGAGGGTGGTAAGGAACGCCGGGGCAAGAGTGGGAGACGCTTTGGTGCTAAGCAAGCCTTTGGGCTTAGGCATCCTCACCACCGCGCTAAAGCGCGACCTCGTCTCTGAAGCCGAGATAGAGGAGGCAGTAGAGGTAGCATCCCGACTGAACAAAGGAGCTTGCCAGGCGCTGCAAGAGGTAGGGTCTTCGGCGGCTACGGACGTGACGGGATATGGGTTCTTAGGACATCTCAGTGAGATGCTAGAGGCAAGCGGGGTGGGGGCAGTGGTACGCCACAGCGAAGTGCCAATCTGGGAGCGGGCGGAGCCGCTGGCCAGAGAAGGATGCTACCCCGGCGGGCTCACGAACAACCTGGAGTACCTGGGAGATGGTGTAGTGGCGGACGGCGTGAGGGTGGAGGAGTTGCTGCCGCTTTATGATCCGCAGACGAGCGGAGGGCTGCTGGTAGCGGTAGCGGAGGAACGAGCACAGGAATTCGTGGGTGCCCTGGAGAGGAATGGAGCATTAGGCGCGGTGGTCGGCGAGGTGGTAGAGGGGGTAGGGGTACGGGTCGTACCGTAAGCGTCTGCGACACGCGCTCTTAAAACATCGCTCAATTTCTTCTCGGCCGCTGTCCGGCGACGGCTCGTAAAATTATATTACTGCTCCTGCCGGGTGCCGATCACTACCTCGGACCGCTTCTGGAGCGCGCAGGCGCGAAATCGGTAAGACTACGCGCCGGTCGGGCAGATCCAAGACCAACCGAAGCTACCCAATGTCGCATAACCTCCAGTCCCGAGAAACGGTGGGCGCTCTTCTGAGGCCGCTCAACTCATTGTGGGTCAAGGATCTGTAACCTCCCGTCGGTAGCACCGGCGATGAAGACGCGCCCGCTGGCCGTGTCCACGGTCACGCTGTTCGGCCGGCGGACGGTGGGGTAGCTGGCGATCTCTCGGGGCGGGCTTTCGTCGAGGTCGTACTGGACCACGCGGTTCTCGGCGGTGAGCGTTACCCACAGGTGGTTGCGCTCGAGGTCCACGGCGATGCCGTATGGGGAGCCGCCGGGGAGGGATACGCGCCCGAGTTGCTCCAGCTCGGGGCGAGCCTCGTAGATGAGTAAGGCGCCGCCGCGCGTGTCCGTCACGTAGAAGCGGTTCTCGGGACCGGCCACCACGTGGGTCGGCCCCTCGCCAGCGTCTATGCGGCCCAGCGACTCCAGGGTGTCCGCCTCGAAGACCTCCAGGGTCAGGCCCCGGACGGTCACGACACCCACCAGGCCGTCGTCTGGCGTTACCGCGACGCCGCCGGGCATGAGCGGGGTCTCTATCTTCTCCGTCTCACGACCATCTTCGATAACCG
>JAIVIG010000028.1 GCA_020200675.1 Actinomycetota bacterium | reverse complement strand
CCTCCAGGATGCACACGGGATCGTCCACCGAGATCTTTTGCCCCTCCTCGACGAAGACCTTCAAGATCGTCCCCTGCATCGGCGCCACCACCGCACCTTCGGCGACCGCCGCTCCCCGCCCCCGCTCCCTGCCGCGTCTCACCGGAGGCGCCTGCGCGTTCCCCGAACGGGCCCCCGCCTCGGCCTCATCCGAGTACACCTTCACCCGGAAGAGCTTGCCGTTGACCTCGACCTCGACCTCCCGCACGTTCTTCTCCGCCAGCGGCTCGCCGGTTCCGTCGCCAGCCGGGTGCGACTCGATCTCCAGTCCCCCGAGCCTCTCGGCGATAAAGCCCGTCGTGTAGCTACCCTTCACAAAAACCTCGTCGTCCAGGAGAGCCTCGAAGAAGGGCAGGGTCGTCGCGATACCCTCGATCCTGAACTCCCCTAGCGCCCGCCCGAGGCGCCTCAGCGCGTCCTCCCGGTCCGCGCCCCGCACGATGAGCTTGGCGAAGAGCGGGTCGTAGTATTCGGGGACCACGCCCGGCTCGCGGAGCGACGAGTCAACTCGGACGCCCGGACCGCCCGGCTCTTCGTAGACCGTTACGGTCCCCGGGCTCGGGACGAAGTCATTCGCCGCGTCCTCCGCGTTCAGGCGCACCTCGATCGCGTGCCCCCGCCAGCTCACATCCTCCTGCGAGAACGACAGCTCCTCACCGGCGGCAACGCGGATGCCCGTCTGCACGATGTCTATGCCCGTCACCTCCTCGGTAACAGGATGCTCGACCTGCACCCTGGTGTTCATCTCCAAAAAGTAGAACTCGTCGTCCTGCACCAGGAACTCGACCGTGCCCACGTTGTCGTAGCCCACGGCCTCCGCCGCCTCGACAGCTGCCCTGCCCATCGTCTCGCGCATCGTGGGGTCTATGGCCGGGCTCGGGCACTCCTCGAGTAGCTTCTGATGCCTGCGCTGGATCGAGCAATCACGCTCGCCCAGGTGTACCGCGTTCCCGTGCTTGTCGCGCACGACCTGTATCTCGACGTGTCTCGGGGAAGACAGGTACTTCTCCAGGTAGACCGACCCATCCCCAAAGTAGGCCTCACCCTCCCTCCTGGCCCGTACGAACGCCTCTTCGGCCCCTTTCTCGTCTTGGGCCACAGCGAACCCCTTCCCACCGCCCCCCGAGGAAGCCTTCACTGCGACCGGGTAGCCGTGCTCCCCGGCAAACTCGAAGACAGCGTCAGCCGACTCGACCGGATTCGCGGTGCCCGGCGTCATAGGGACGCCGGCCATGTTCATGATCCGGCGGCTCTCCACCTTGCTACCCATCGCCTCCATCGCCTCCGGATGAGGCCCGATCCAGGTGAGTCCGGCTTCCTCCACCGCCCGCGCGAAAGGCGCACTCTCCGCCAGAAAGCCATACCCCGGATGCACCGCCTCCGCCCCTGAGCGCTCCGTGACCTCGACCAGCTTCTCGATGTTCAGGTAACTCTCCGTCGCCGGTGCGGGCCCCGCGTGGTACGCCTCGTCTGCCAGACGCGCATGGAATGATTCCCGGTCCGCGTCCGAGTACACCGCGACGCTCGCCACCCTCATCTCCCGCAGCGCGCGTATAATGCGGACGGCTATCTCCCCGCGGTTCGCGACCAAAACCTTCTCGAACAACTAGACCATGCCCTCCCAGCTAGAGTAGGACCACAAAGCACCATCGAGCTTCATCCACCGCGGTGGGTGGTGACCGAGCAACCCCGCCAGCCTCCACCGGCTCCTGTACAGCGCGGCGGCCTCCTCCGGCTCCTCACGTCCACCCGACGTGGCCGCGAGAGCGGCCATGATCGTCGCGAGCTCTTCGGGATTCGGGTCAGGTTCGATCCTCAAAGGGGAATGTTTCCGTGCTTGCGCGGTGGACGCTCGGGGCGTTTGGTCCGGATCATGGAGAGGGCCTTGATGAGATACGGACGCGTCTCGCGCGGGTTTATGACGTCGTCTATGTAGCCCATCTCGGCTGCTACCATCGGGTTATTGAACCGCTCCTCGTAGTCGGCGATTAGCTCCTCACGCTTCTCCTCCGGGTTCTCGGCCTCGGAGATCTGGCGTCGGAAGATAATATTGACAGCGGCGCGAGCACCCATCACCGCGATCTCCCCCGTCGGCCATGACACGTTGACGTCCGCCCCGATGTGCTTGGAGCACATGACGTCGTACGCCCCGCCGTAGGCTTTCCTGGTTATGACCGTCATCTTCGGTACCGTAGCCTCGGAGAAGGCGTAGAGAAGCTTCGCCCCGTGGCGGATGATGCCGCCGAACTCCTGGTCGGTCCCGGGCATGAACCCTGGTACGTCCACGAAGGTGACGAGTGGTATGTTGAAAGCGTCGCAGAAGCGCACAAACCGCGCGCCCTTGACGCTCGCGTCTATGTCGAGCGTCCCGGCGAGCACGGCCGGCTGGTTTCCCACCACCTCTATGGCCTCCCGCATGTCGTAGGGACGCTGGGCCGAGTCGGGGACGAGCGAGGCAAGCTCCCCATCCATCCGCTCCGGGTCGTCGGCGGGCCGATAGTACGGGGCGCTCTCGAGGTTGTTCTCCGGCAGGAAGGAGAGGAGGTAGCGAATGTCTTCGAAGCAGGTCTCCTCGTCAGGGGCGGAGAAGTGCGCTACACCGCTCTTGGTGTTGTGCGTGCCGGCGCCGCCGAGCTCTTCCTGGGTCACCTCCTCACCCGTGACGCTCTTTATCACGTCCGGGCCGGTGATGAACATGTGACTCGTCTCCTCGACCATGAAGATGAAGTCCGTGATCGCCGGGGAGTAGACAGCGCCACCGGCGCAGGGACCCACGATCACGCTGATCTGAGGTACCACCCCCGAGGCAAGCACGTTCCTGTGGAAGATGTCCGCATAGCCGGCCAGGGAGACGACGCCCTCCTGGATGCGCGCCCCGCCGGAGTCGTTTATTCCGACTATGGGGCAACCCGTGTTGATCGCAAGGTCCATGACCTTGCAGATTTTCTGCGCGTACACCTCCCCCAGAGATCCCCCAAAGACCGTAAAGTCCTGCGAAAAAACGCAGACCTTCCTCCCCGCGACCTCGCCGTATCCCGTGACGACCCCGTCGCCTAATGGCCTATTCTCCTCCAGCCCGAAGTTGTAGGAGCGGTGTACCCGGTAGCGGTCGAGCTCGACGAAGGTGCCTGGGTCCAAGAGCAGCTCGATCCGCTCGCGCGCCGTGAGCTTGCCTCTCTCCCTCTGGCGCTGCACGGCCTGCTCGGAGGCCGGATGAGCCGCCTCCTCACGTAAACGTTCGAGCCCTTCGATCTTTCCGGCGGTCGTGTTCTCGCCTAGTCTCTCGCCCTGCATATCGAGCTATTCTACACGCGCAGATCGCGATTCGCCCCGGCTGGTTTCGGTCCCGACCCTTGACGTCTTCATACTTTGCGGTCATTAATCGAGTAAGGCGGGCGCGCGGCATACTTCGCCGAAAGAGGGAAGGATAACTCCGGAGAGCGACATGACCGACGTTTTCATCTCCTACTCACGCAAGGACAAAGATTTTGTGCTCGCCCTCCACCAGGCGCTCGTAAAACGCGACCGGGATACCTGGGTCGACTGGGAGGACATCCCGCTCACCGCGAAGTGGCTAGAGGAGCTTTACGCCGGGATCGAGCAAGCCGACGCGTTCGCCTTCGTGATCAGCCCAGATTCTGTCGCTTCAAAGGTCTGCAAAGAAGAACTCGACCACGCCGTGGAGAACAACAAACGGCTGGTGCCGATCTGGCACCGCAACGTAGACAACGGGTCCGTGCCCCCCGACCTATCTTCGCACCAGTACATCTGCTTCCGCGAGATCGACGATTTCGACGAGTCCTTCGCCTCCTTGATGGAGGCGCTCGACACCGACCTAGAATGGGTTCGCGCCCACACGCGCCTGCTGACGCGGGCCATCGAATGGGACAGGGAAGGGCGGGACGGCAGCTTGCTGCTTCGTGGGAAGTACTTGCGGGAGGTCGAGGTATGGCAAGTCCGAGAAGCGGAGAAAGAGCCGAAGCTAACATCACTCCAGAAGGAGTACATCCTCGCCAGTCGCACGGCCGCAACGAGGGGCCACGGAGTAATGCTCGGCGCCGTGGGGCTTGGCTTGATCGTCGCGGTCGTCCTGGGACTCCTCGCTTGGTGGCAATGGGGTGAGGCGGAAGAACAGAAAGACATCGCCCTTGCCCGGCAACTGGCGGCACAAGCTGAACTGGAGAGCGATCAGGGGGGCGCAGGCCTGCACAGCGGTGTCCTACTTGCCGCGGAGGCCAAGCGACTGCTCTCTTCCGCGGATGCTTCTTCCGCGGATGCTTCTTCCGCGGATGCAGATCGGATCCTGCGCAGGGGGTTGGCCTTATTACTCTCCAGCCCCGTTGCTCCTCCTTTGTCCCACGAAGATAACGTATCTAGCCTCGCTTTCAGCCCGGACGGGGAGTACCTGGCCACGGCGAGTGACGACCAAACCACCCACGTGTGGAACGCGACCACCGGCGAAGAAGTCGCGACGCCCGTGACCCACGGCGATATCGTGAACGACCTCGCCTTCAGCCCCGACGGGGAGTACCTGGCCACCGCGAGCTCGGATGGGAGCGCCGTCTTGTCGGACGCGAATAGCGGCGACGAGGTCGCGCGCATGAACCACGAGCGTTCGGTTAACGGCCTCGCCTTCAGCTCGGGCGGCGAGTACCTGGCCACCGCGAGCACGGACAAGACTGCCCGCGTGTGGGACGCGGCTACCGGCCGCGAAGCCGCCAGCGTGGAACACGAGGGTACCGTGTATGGCCTCGCGTTCAGCCCGGACGGAAAATATCTGGCCACCGCAAGCGTGGACAAGACCGCCCGCGTGTGGGATACGGTCACTGGAGACGAAGTCGCGAAGCCCATGACCCATGAGAATGCAGTGCTCGAAGTCCGCTTTAGCCCGGACGGCGAACACCTGGCCACCGCAAGTGAAGACAAAACAGCCAGGGTGTGGGACCCAACCAGCGGCCGCGGAGTCGCACAACCTTTACCTCACCAGGCCTTCGTAGCGAGCGTCGCCTTCAGCCCTGACGGGAAGTACCTGGCAACCGCAAGCATAGACGAAAACGCTCGGGTGTGGGACGCGGCCAGCGGCCGCGAAGCTGTATCACGGATGGCTCACGGAGATTCCGTACCCAGCGTCGCCTTCAGCCCTGACGGGAAGTACCTAGCAACCGCAAGCAAGGACAAAACAGCCAGGGTGTGGGACGTAGCCAGCGGCGAAGAAGTCGCGCGTATGACCCACGAGGATATCGTGTGGAGCGTCGCCTACAGCCCGAATGGGAAGTACCTGGCAACCGCAAGTGAAGACAAAACCGCCCGGGTGTGGGATGCGGCCAACGGCGAAGAAGTCGCGCTTATATCTTCTGGGGATTCAGTTCGTAGCGTCGCCTTCAGCCCTGACGGGAAGTACCTGGCCACCGCAAACTTGGACAATACCGCCCGCCTGTGGGATTCCACCAGCGGCGAAGAAGTCGCGCGTATGTCTCACGAGAAAGTCGTACACAAGGTTTCGTTCAGCCCTGACGGAAAATATCTGGCTACGGCGAGTAATGACAAAACCGCCCGGGTGTGGGATGTACCCAGCGGTGAAGAAGTTGCGCGTATGACGCACGAAGCTGCGGTGAACGACGTCGCCTTCAGCCCTAACGGGGAATACCTGGCCACCGCGAGTGACGACAAAACCGCCCGCGCGCAGCGCTGGCAACCGGAGAGTCTCACCGATGAGGCCTGCGATCGCCTGACTCGTAACCTCACGAAAGAGGAGTGGCAGAAGTACATGGTCGACGAGCCTTATCGCAAGACGTGCTTGAACTTGCCGGAGCCAGAGGGGTAGGCCACTATTTCCGGGAGGCAGGCGAGTCCTCGATCTTCCCGGCGGTCGTGTCTTCGCCTGACTTTTCACCCTGGATCGTACGCGCGGATAGGCTGTTCCCTGCGGATCTGAAGTAGAATCAAAGTGTGGGCCGGGAAGGAGGAGAAGGTGCAAATCTTCGAAAAACTCAAGGAGTTTCGCTATGAGCAGCTCGTGTTCTGCCACGACGAAGCGACGGGTCTGAAGGCCATCATCGCGATCCACGACACCACCCTGGGACCGGCCCTCGGCGGCTGCCGGATGTGGCCCTACGGCACCGAGGACGAGGCCGTGACCGACGCCCTGCGCCTCGCCAGAGGGATGACCTACAAGGCCGCCGCGAGCGGCCTCAACCTCGGCGGCGGGAAGTCCGTCATCATTGGCGACCCGCACACGGATAAGACCGAAGCCCTGTTCCGCTCCCTGGGCCGCTACATCGAAACTCTGGGCGGCCGCTACATCGTCGCCGAGGACGTCGGGATCTCGACCGGGGACATAAACTACGTCCAGGTGGAGACCTCCTACGTCGTCGGCGTGGACGTTACCTATGGCGGCTCCGGAGATCCCTCCCCCTTTACGGCCCTGGGCGTCCTGCAGGGGATGCGGGCCTGCGTGGAGGAGGTCTTCGGCACTACCTCTCTCGAAGGCCGGACGGTCGCGGTACAGGGTCTTGGGCACGTCGGGTACCACCTGTGCCGCCTGCTCCACGACGAGGGAGCCCACCTGATGGTCGCCGATCTCGAACCCGAGGCTACCGAGCGCGCGATGCGGGAGTTCGGCGCCAAGGCGGTGGAGCCGGACGAAATCCTCTTCATGCCCTGCGACGTCCTCGCCCCTTGCGCCCTGGGAGCCGTGGTAAACGACGAAACCCTGCCAAGCCTCCGCTGCCGAATAGTCGCCGGGAGCGCCAACAACGTCCTCGACGAGGCCCGCCACGGCGAGGCCCTGGCCAAGCGCGGCATCCTCTACGCCCCTGACTACGTCATAAACGCCGGCGGCCTCATCAACGTTGCCGATGAGCTTGAGGGCTACAACGAGCGGCGGGCCACCAAGCGGGTGATGCGCATCGAAGACTCCGTGCGCAGGATCATCGCCATCTCCAAGCGCGACGGCGTCCCCACCAACGTAGCCGCCGACACTCTAGCCCTCGAACGCATCTCCGCCATAAGCTCCATGGAACGCCTCCACACCGGCCACCCCTACGGCCAGTTACGACGTCGTAGAGAGACGATCTAGGGCTACCAGGTGCCAGTTCTTGCTCAGCCGCTAGGGGCGCCGGTGATCGGGGGGATCACGTCCTCTACCTCCTCCAGGCGGCGCTCGTGCCTTACGGTGAGAGCCAGGAGCCCGGCAACGAGGACCAAGACGGCCAGGAGCAGCAGCCCCGCGTAGAAGCTCCCGGTCGCGTCGCTCAAGGCCCCGACCACGTAGGGACCGACGAACCCGCCGAGGTTCCCGACAGAGTTGATCAGCGCGATCCCCGCCGCCGCTGCCGTGCCGCTCAAGAATGCTGTCGGGAGCGACCAGAACGTGGCGAGCGTGCTGTAGATACCCAGAGCGGCTAGCGTAAGCGCCGCCATCTCCACGATGGGCGACGCGGTAGCCCCGGTGAGGACGAGACCGACCGTGGCGATGAAGGCGGCCACGGCGACGTGCCAACGCCGCTCCCCGGTAGCGTCCGAGTGCCGGGCGAAGAGCACCATCCCTACCGCGCCCGCGAGGTAGGGGATCGCGCCTAAGAGCCCCACCGCGAAGGTACCGAAGCCCGAAAGATCTTCGATGATCAGGGGCAGCCAGAGGGAGACCCCGTAGACGCTGGTGACGACCCCGAAGTAGATGGCCGAGAGCAGCCAGACCTTGCCGTTGGTCAGCGCCTGGCGCGTCGTGTACTCACCATGCTCCGACTTGATCCGGTTCTCCTGCTCGAGCGCCCCTCGCAGCCAGGCGCGCTCCTCGGGCTGGAGCCATCCGGCCTCGTCGGGCCCGTTGGGCAGGAAGCGAAGTACGACGAGCCCGAGAAGGACCGCCGGGATGCCCTCGGCGAGGAACATGATCTGCCACCCCGCCAACCCCGCGAAACCATCGAGGGTCAGGAGCGCTCCCGAGAGCGGCGAGCCGAAAACGCCGGAGATAGGGATGGCGGTCATGAACAGGGCGACCCTCCGGGCTCGCTCTCGAGCCGGGAACCAGTAGGTCAGGTAGAGGATCATGCCGGGGAAGAACCCGGCCTCGGCGACACCAAGGAGAAAGCGCAAGACGTAGAAGCTGGTCTCCCCACCGACGAGGAACATGGCCGAGGAGATGACGCCCCAGGTGATCATGATGCGGGCGATCCAGACCCGCGCCCCGACCTTCTCCATTATCAGATTGCTCGGTATCTCGAAGACGAAGTACCCGATGAAGAAGATCCCCGCCCCGATCCCATAAACCGTGTCGCTAAAGCCCAGATCCTCGTTCATCTGCAAGGCCGCAAACCCAACGTTGACCCGGTCCAGAAACGCCACGATGTACAGCACGAACATAAACGGGATAAGGCGTAAAGTAATCTTCGCCAGCGTTCTGCGCCCCACCGTGTTCTCCACCCGTCCCACCTTCCCCTCTTCCTTAGAACGGCCAGCAACCAGCTTTCTTCTGATTGCTCCTAACCTATCTCGCTCTCCACTGTGTAGTCCTCCAAACGCCGCTTGACCGCGTTGAGGAACCGAAGCGCTACCCCGCCGTCAAGGACGCGATGGTCGAAGGAGACTTCGAGGTTCATTATGCTGCGCACCGCGATGGCTTCGTCCACCGCGACCGGGCGCTTCACGATGGCGTCGGCCGAAAGGATGGCCGCCTGAGGGTGGTTGATGATGGGGACCGAGACCACGGAGCCCAAAGCGCCCGGGTTGTTCACCGTAAAGGTGCCCCCGGCTACGTCGGCGGGGCCGAGCTGCCCGCTCCTCGCCCGCCGGACGAGGTCGTCTATCTTCCGGGCGAGGCCCAAAATGTTCAACTCGTCGGCGCCGGGGATCACCGGCACGATCAGGGCATCTTCGAGGTCCACGGCGACCCCGACGTTTATGCGCTTGCGCAAGACGATACGGTCCCCGTCCCACACGGAGTTGAGGACCGAGTGCTCCTTCAGGCCCTCGACGACCGCCTTCACGATGAACGGCAGGTAGGTCAGCTTGACCCCCTCCCGCTCCACGAACTCCTCCTTTACCCTCTCGCGCAACGCGACCAGCCCGGTAACATCCACCTCGACCATCGTCCAGGCGTGCGGGATCTCGCGCTTGCTCGCCGCCATACGGTTCGCGATCGCGCGCCGGATGCTGGTGAGATCCACCACCCGGTCACCCTCATGGACCTCCACCCGCTCCGGCGCGGGCTCCCGCTCGAACTCTCGGGGGGCGCGCTCCTCTCGAGCTGGCGCCGTCTCTTCCTCGGGCGGGGCAAAGGTTTCCCTCTCCTCCTTGAGACCAGGCGGAGCGTACTCCTGCTGCTCTACGTAGCCTTCGATGTCCTTTTTGGTCACCCGGCCACCGACGCCGGTGCCGGAGATCTCCGCTAAGTCCACGTCGTGCTCTTCGGCGAGCCGGCGGACCACCGGAGAGGAGCGCGTCAGCCGTAACGTCTCCGCGCTCTCTATCTCTCCCCGCCCGTCGCCGCTGCTACGCGCTCCGGCGGCCGCTCGCCGCTTCTCGCCGTCTGGCTGGGCCTCCGTCTCCGCGACCGGGAATTCTTCGGTCGGGGCCTCCGCTGCCGCGTCCTCTCTCGTCGGGGTCTCGCCGTCTGAGGGTTCTTGGTCAGCGGCCGCTCCCGCTCCGTCGAGCGCCATGAGCGCGATCTCGGTCCCCACGTCCACGGTGTCGCCCTCGGAGACCAGGAGCTTCTCGATCTTTCCGGCGAACGGCGAGGGAAGCTCGGCGCTGACCTTGTCCGTGTCGACCTCGCACAGGGGCTCGTCCTTTTCGACCTCGTCTCCTTCGGCCTTGAGCCAGCGCGCTATCGTCCCCTCCGTCACGCTCTCCCCAAGCTGGGGCATGGTTACCGGTGTCGCCACAGCTTCCTCCTCCTAATAACGCGCCAGTTCGAGCATCGCCGCCTCTATCTTCTCCTGGCTGGGCACGAAGAGGTCCATCATCGGCTTGGCGAACGCCGCCGCCGGCACGTCCGGCGCCCCGAGGCGCATGACCGGCCCGTCGAGCCATTCGAACGCCTCGCGGGCGACGATCGCCGCTATCTCCCCAGAGACCGACCCGGTCAGGTTCGCCTCCGATACGACGAGAAACTTCCCGGTCTTCTTGGCGGATTCGAGGATCGTCTCCTTGTCCAGCGGATAGAGCGTCCTGGGCTCGACGACCTCCACCTCGATGCCGTGCTCCTCGGAGAGCTTCTCGGCTACTTGCAGGGCCGTGTAGAGCATCAGCCCGTAGGAGACGACCGTGATGTCGTTCCCCTCCCGGTGGACCCTGGCCTTGCCCAGGGGCACGGAGTAGTCTTCTTCGGGTACGTCCTCTTTTATGAGACGGTAGGTCCTTTTGTGCTCCAAGAACAGGACGGGGTTCGGGTCGCGGATGGCGTTCTTTAGCATCCCCTTGGCGTCGGCGGGAAAGGTCGGGGCGGCTACCTTGAGGCCGGGGGTGTTGCAGAACCAGGCCTCGACGCTCTGGGAGTGGTAGAGGGCGCCGCCGGGCACCGCGCCGTAGGGGGCCCGGATCGTTATCGGGCACTCCCAGGCGCCGTTGGAGCGGTAGTAGAACCGGGCGGCCTCGTTGACGATCTGGTCGAATGCCGGCGTGATGAAGTCGGCGAACTGTATCTCGGCGACCGGTCGCATGCCGTTCACGGAGAGACCTATCGCGGCGCCCACGATCAGGCTCTCCGCCAGCGGCGTGTCCATCGCCCGTTGGGCGCCGAACTCCTCCGCCAGTCCCTGCGTTACCCGGAACACGCCGCCGGCCCGTCCCACGTCCTCCCCGAGAACCATCACGGAGTCATCCACGCGCATCTCCTCGGCCAACCCCTCGCCGATCGCCTGCAGCAAGTTTTTCGTGGCCATGCTATCTCTCCGCGTAGACGCGCTCTAGCACCTCTTCGGGCTCGGCGTACGGAGCCTGTTCTGCGTACTCGACCGCCTCGTCTATCTCGCCTTTGATCTCGGCCGCCAGCTCCTCTTTCTTCTCCTCGTCCAGCAGCCCGGCCTCCCCCAGGTACTTCTCGAAGCGGACTATGGGGTCCTTCTGGCGCCAGCCTTCGATCTCCTCTTTCTCGCGGTAACGCCTGTCGTCGTCGTCGGAGGAGTGCGCCGTCAGGCGGTAGGTCTTCGCTTCTATGAGCGTCGGCCCCTCCCCCCCGCGCGCCCGCTCGAACGCTTCTCTGGCCGCCTCGTAGACGGCGAGCACATCGTTGCCGTCCACCTCTACGCCGGGGAACCCGTAACCTTCGGCCCGTTTGGCTATGGAGCCAGCGACCTGCATCTTCTCTGGGATGGAGATGGCGTAAACGTTGTTCTCGATGAGGAAGACGACCGGCAGATCGTGGATGCCAGCGAAGTTCATCGCCTCGTGCCAGTCACCGCCGCTGGTCGAAGCCTCGCCACCGCACGCCAGGACGACCCCGT
The DNA here is from genome assembly GCA_020200675.1 of Actinomycetota bacterium. Taxonomy (GTDB): domain Bacteria; phylum Actinomycetota; class Rubrobacteria; order Rubrobacterales; family Rubrobacteraceae; genus Rubrobacter_F. Next base: position 294 of record JAIVIG010000028.1, on the reverse strand, counting down.
CCTCCCCACGCATCTTGAACGCGAGCGCCGAACCGGTGGCCTGCGGGTACTGCACGCCCACCGGAGCCGAGGCGGTGACGATGTTCAGCTCGCGGCTGCTGTAGTGACCCGGCATCTGCCGGCCGGCGCTGTTCGGGTCCTCCTTCTTGGCCAGCAGGCTCAGAAACTGGCCGCGGGGCGTCTGGCCTAGAAAAAGGGTTATCCCGAAGTCCCGATAGTACGGGTAGACGTAGTCGTAGCCCGGACGCACATTGTAGGCCGTCCCGACCTGAGCAGCCTCCTGGCCCTGGCAGG
>JAIVIG010000484.1 GCA_020200675.1 Actinomycetota bacterium | reverse complement strand
GTGCGGCCCCGTAGGCCGCCGCACAGTGTTGCCTACACGGACGACCCCTTGGGTGATGCGCCCGCCGGTAAGGGGCACTTCCTCCGGAGTATCCATGTGGTCTAGTTTACCCGACCCAGTAGCGCCCCCAGCACAGTCAGAAGTCGCTGCACTTCTCAGAACGCCGTAAAGCGGAAGACCGACTTCGCAGAAATCTTTTTCCAGGCACTTGGGTGAATGAGAGAAGGCTTCAATCCACCTTTCGGACGATGCTTCTGCAACCGGTTCAGCCGTACCTTGAGATACTGTTTGTGTAGGTACGAGCGAGCAGACTGCGATCTAGCTTTGGAGGATGCGATGTTGGAGCTGTTTCGAGGCGGCGCGCTAGCCGCAGCCACGTTAACCACGGGGCTCATGGCAGGCCTCTACTACGCCTATGCCATCTCTGTCATGCTCGGCCTGAGCATGACCGACGACCGGACCTTCGTCAGCGCCATGCAACAGATCAATGTGGCGATACTCAACCCCTGGTTCTTCGTCAGCTTCTTTGGCGCGTTAGTGTTCACTGCCTTGGCCGGAGTGCTTCATCTGCACGGGGATTGGCGAGCCGTGCTGCCTTGGATCGCGGCTGCGCTCGTCCTATACGTGGCGACGCTCGTCATCACTTTTGGCTTTAACGTGCCGCTCAACAATGAGCTCGCCGCGGCAGGAGACCCCGACCGCATCGCCGATCTTGCAGCGGTGCGCGAGCGCTTCGAAGCGAGCTGGGTCCGGTGGAACATCGCCCGCGCGGTGGCATCCACGGCTGCGTTTGGCTGCCTCACCTGGGCTCTTGTGTTACACGGGCGCGCGCTTTGACCCCGGGGCGTGACCTGACACCCGGTTCGATCGGCCAGTAACCCCCATGCCCAACGGATCTGTCCGGGAACCCCCATGCCCAACGGATCCGTCCGCCGATAGGTATTACGAGGCAGTCAGGGAAGGTCAAATAATACCCGAAGACAGCCAGTCTTGGCCACGGACGCCCATAGGCGTTGGACCGGGGCTATGCGTACTTCTGAGAATGGAGGTTAGACGAACTTCGTAGAATTCTTCTACTAGGCACTTCGGTGAATAACGCTTGTGGGCGTTCTGCTATTGTACCTCGGGAAAAGCGGCGAGAGAAGAAGATGCAGGAAATGTACCGGCTAGCATTATGAAGCGCATCCTTTTTCGGCAGGTGCTGTTAGTGGCGTTTGTTCTGGTCATGAGCGCCTGTGAGGAAGGCAGCGATCGGCCGGTGGAAGAGGCGGCTAAGACCCGCACGGTCACCCAGCAGACAACCTCTACCAGCAAGCCGAACATCCTGTTTGTTCTCACCGACGACATGCGAACCTCCGACCTTCGGTACATGCCCAAGACGAAAAACCTCTTGGCTGGTGGGGGCGTGAAGTTCACCAACGCTTTCGTGACCCGCTCTTTGTGCTGTCCTTCAAGGGCGACCATCCTGCGGGGCCAGTACTCCCACAACCACCAAGTCTGGGGTACCTGGCCACCGCTGGGGGGCTTCGAGAAGTTCCGCCGCTTGGGACGCGAGCGCTCCACGATAGCTACCTGGCTCAATAATGCAGGCTACGAGACTATTCTCATCGGCAAGTACCTCAACGGCTACGATGACACCACTTACGTGCCGCCGGGCTGGGACCACTGGCACGGCTATCTTGGCGAGTACTCCGCCACCTACCAGATAAATGAGGACGGCCGAGTCGCTACCTACGACCGCTCGCGGATACATGACACCGACCTCTTCGCCGACAAGGCCACCCACTTCATAAGAAACTCAGCGAGCGGTGCACCCTTCTTCATGTACCTCGCCACTAACGCGCCCCACACCCCAGCCTACGTTGCCGACCGGCACAAGGGCATGTTCTCGAACGAGCCACTGCCCAAGCCACCCTCGTTCAACGAGGCCGACGTCTCCGACAAGCCCGCGTGGGTGCGGAACAAGCCGCGGTTGACGTCGGACTACGTAGGGTACCTGACGTTTCTCTACCGCCAGCGCCTGGGGGCGCTGCAGTCGGTGGACGAGATGGTTGGGCGACTGGTGAGCGCCTTGAGGGATACGGGTGAGCTCTCCAACACCTACATAGTGTTCACCTCCGACAACGGCTATTACCTCGGCGAGCACCGCCTTGAGGCAAAGGCGTCCGCCTACGAGGAGGCGATCCACGTCCCCCTCCTGGTGCGGGGTCCTGGCGTGCCACAAGGGGTGACCCGTTCCCAGATCGCGCTAAACAACGACCTTGCCCCCACCTTCGCCTCCTGGGCAGGTGTTACGTCGCCCGCCTTCGTGGACGGCCGCCCGCTCTCGCCGCTCTTGTCCGCGAGCCAGCCCGCCTCATGGCGGACCGCCTTATTGGTCGAGCACCGGCGTTCCGCGAACGAGGGCGTTTACACTGTGGATAAGCCTGATTACGATGCGGTGAGGACCTCTCAGTACCTCTACGTCGAGTACAAAACTGGAGAGCGAGAACTTTACGACCTGAGCACCGATCCCTACGAGCTGACCAGCCTCCACGCGAGCGCATCGCCGGCGCTACTCTCCGACCTCAAAGCGAGGTTGGACGCGCTAAAGAGCTGTGCGAGTGCGGAGTGCAAGACGGCGGAGGACGGAGGGTAGGCTTCTTATGCCTGCGGGCCGGTGCCCAGGCCTAACAGCGGCATTCGTAAAGGTTGAGCCCACTCGTTGAATGTGGTTGGCGGAGGAGATCGCAGGAACATAGATCCACGTAGAGTGAAGCGGTAAGACCTCTACCGAACCGGGGGCTCAATACTAACGCACACCGCTGTAAGAAGCCGATTGCAACTCAACCGAGGCTGAAGAGCACCGCTTACCTTCTCGGCTGGACGGGCTTGGAGACGCCGAATACTCGTCCCGAAGAGTCTTTGGCCCGCACGGCGACGTAGGGCTCAGCGGTACGCGCCAAGAGGGCCGTCTCAAATCCGTCCCGCGGGACCGATCCCAAGGGCTCTAGTTGGTCTGGGTGTGGGCCAGCGAACACCTCCCAGGTAGCGACTTCCGTGGCACCGTTCCAGCTGACGTAGACTCTGACCGCGTCTTTGGAGACGCGCTCTGCCACCGCAGCAGGCTTGTCGCCCGGATGTCCACTCCAGGGGAAACGGAAAGCTCTGTAGGACTGGACGTTGGGAGGGTAGTGAGCGTTGAAGAGCAGCTCGCCCTCGTGGGAGAACTCGGAGATGAACGGGGCGTTGCCCCAGCTGATGAACACGTTGCCGTTGGGCAGCACCTGCATGTTGCCGTTTATCGGGGGAGGTGTATACACGCACCAAGGTCGCACTCATGTTGTCTTCATCGAGCTCTAGCGCGATCCCACGGGATTGATCCTGCACCTTGGGGGGGGCACCGTTATCGAAGATGGTGAGGGTGCCGTCGGGCTGGCGACGGGCGTCGTGCTGGGAGGTGAAGCGGGTGCCCGGTCCCATTTTGAAGTCGCTGTTCTTTCCGCCCAGGCGCCATATGACCTCGCCGCTCTTGCGGTCGACTTTGTAAACAGTGGAGGTATTGCGGGCGGAGATGAGCAGGTTGTTGTCGTAGTCTACCTCTATGGAGTTGATATGGAAGTAGTCGAAGTACGTCTTGGGCGGCGGCTTAAGGTAGGACTCGTCAGGGCTGATGTGCTCCAAGCTGTGCCACTCGAAAAGCACCTTTGCGGTCTCGATGTCGACCTCCTGAGCGATCCCCTCCATCACCACTCCATCTTTAGGGCCACCGAGCGGGGAGAGATCCCTGAGCACCGGGTTGTAGACCGTAAACAGTGCTGTGTCTTGCGGGCTGATGAGGAACTCGTGCTGGTTCCCTTGGTAGCCATTGCCTGCCTGGACCCGGGTTATCTCTCGATAGGATCTGTCGAGGATCACATACTCACCGACACTGGGCCGAGGGAGGGGCTCGCCCTCCCACCAGGACAGCACCGGCTTACCCTGGTAGTGCTGCACTTTGAAGTCAAACGCATACTTAACCTTGCGGAACCAAACGGGCTGTCCGAAATTGTCGATGATCATCGGGCCGTGCTGCCCAAGGCCTATCTTTGGAGCGATGAAGATGTAGCCGGGGGCGGTGCCGTGCGCTTGCGTGGTCACCTCGACAGCGGGCGGGATGAGGTCAGGACGCGAGCGGAAGTCCCACACACCCTTCGAAGGCGTGGATGGGGCGTTTGGCAGTGGCGCCACCTTAGGGTTGGGTAAGGGAGTGCCCTTTGGGGTCTTAGCCTTTGGGGTGCGCTCGCGCAGGTCGCAGCCCACTGTGTTTGACATGGCGAGGTACGTGGCACCGGCGCTCACCGCTGTTAGAAACCGGCGTCGTGTGAACTTAGTGGCCATCGTGAAACTCTCCACTATCAAGAGTGCCTTTTCAACAATCTGGACTTTCTGGTCCAACTAGCTACCTATAGCCCCGGCCCGATCGGCCAGGAGCACCCGCGGTAGGCTGCCTCAAATGGGTATTATGAGGGAGTCAGAGGAAGGTCAGATGAAACCCGAAGGCAGCCTAGATCAGCCAGGGTCGCTCAGGAGTGTTGGGCCGGGGCTGCGCGGAATTTCCCGGGAACTTCGAGGGTAGCAAGTCGTAATCGCTTGATACAGATCCTCGAAACGATTGTAGCTACCACGCTGAGGGCGGAGGAGAAAACCCGCTTCGGGCCGGTCCTATAGACTTAGGGGAATGACCATGTGGGGGGATCTTGTAACCGCGAACTTCCGAGAATTCCCCTTCTGCGAGCTTGGGTGAATAAGCCCCGGAAGGTGACTCAGTGGCAACGGGCACTGCCCGAGTCGGTGTAGTTCCTGCCCGCCACGGGGACGAACTTCCACTGGTAAAAGCCCGAACCCAGCTCGAGCTTCAGCACCCCGGGGGCGTCCAAC
>JAIVIG010000222.1 GCA_020200675.1 Actinomycetota bacterium | reverse complement strand
CTCGCGTACCGGTCCTACCGCATGGCACCTCAAGCACCGGGCACGACGGCCCCTATCGTAGACGCGCACCTCTATGGGGTAATCGTGGTCGCACCAGGCTCCCGGCATCACCCCACGAAGCCTTTTCTCGGGCGTCGTCATCAGGATTCTCCCACCTACTCGTTACAAAGCGGTCCGCTTGCCCTAGGTATGAGAGAGGACACGGGGACCGCTACCCCTATCGTACGAAACTACGGTTACAGAGCGGCTACGAATGAGTGAAGCGTAAAGAAAACTTCGAGTAGAAGCGTTGGGTCCCGCACCGGCTTCGAGCCTAGTTTAGGCTGGGTCCTATTCTCGAAACCGAGGGCAAGAGAAAGGGCCGAGGTTGCATTATCTCCCCGGCCCTTCGCTCGTATGCCTTCTCTAGGCTACTTGAGTAGGTCCTTGGCCTTGCCCAACTTATCCTTGGCGGTACCCTTGTTTTGATCCGAGCGCCCCTCGGACTTCTTCGCTTCGTTGCCGCTCAAGGCTCCGGTAGCCTCTTTGGCCTTGCCCTTCGCCTTGTCTAGTGCCCCTTCGCCTTTGTTCTGGCCGCTGCTCTTCCTGCCCACGTGCTGCTCCTTTCTTCAGTGGACACATGCGATATACGTTTACTTGTACGAGATCCGGCTCGAAAGGTTGCGTCTAGAGCAAGGGGATGGGTTGCTCCTATTCACCTGATTGCCTAATAGAAGGGTCTTCTCCGAAGTCCATATCCAGAGTCTTGAATAGATCCGGCACTAGGGTACCCTAGATCCTCTGCGCTTTCGTCGCCTGGCACCGAAACAAGGACACGACATGTGGTGGCACCGGATAGATATTCACTGCCACGCGTGCTGTGTAGAGTGAGAAGCACTATCCTCTGTTAGCGGAGGAGGTGAGAACCTCTTCAAGGCCCCCTCAAAGGCCTTTGTATCCGTAGAGATAGTGCCAGCGGCCCCTGGCTCCGAGGAATATGCGGGCGCTCTGCGCACCTCTAGGAGGCCGGGGATGCCCGCCTGCTTTATCTCTTCAAGGGCCTGTAGGTGCGGGGGTGTGATGTTTACCTCTCCGTCACCTCAGCCCTGTTAACGTTCAGGTAGATCTCTTGGCTCTGCAGCAGCGCGGCTTCAGGGTGCGCGAGAACGTCTCGTGGTAGTGTCCAGATCCATACGTCTCTCGACTCACTGTTCGAGGCAATACTAGGAAGCGTTCTTGATCTTGCGATCGAGCCACTCCACGAGGGTCTTGCGGCTCTTATGTTTCTTCTCGTAGGACCGAATCTCCTTTAATTCGCCCACCGAGAGCCCGCCGAGTTTCTTTTTGGCCTCCTCAACGGACAGGTCGTCGTAGCCCTCAATGGGCAAGCCCTTTTGTCCTCCCTTGGCGGCCTTCGTGGTCGCGGTACGTTGCTGCTGGCCCTTCTTGGAGCTCTGCTCCTTGCGATGCGTATAATGGTCCAGTTCATGTCCCTCCTCGGGACTCGTCTTGTTCCCGGCCCCTTGTGGTGGGTGGCGCACCTTCTCATCTTTTATCCTGACACGCCTGAGGGCTCCACGACGCTCAGTCTGATCGTCGATGTCGATCTCCTCTTTGCGAACGTCCCTCTCTACAATCTCCTCGTCCTCGACTACGTCCTTACGCAGGCGGATCTCCTCCTTGACCATCGGACGCTTCTCGACGACGATCTCCTCCTCGGTGACGGGTACGGAAGACTCGTCTTCGCCGATCTCGGCCTTCGGAGCCTTCCGGCCCTCAACCGGCATCCTCTCTACTTCGATCTCCTCGCGTATCCTGGGCACTCGTATCCGCTCGCGATCAGTGCGCACGCGCTTGCGGACGTTCACTCTGCCAGCCTCACGCTCGCGGATGCCAACCCTGAGCTCCTCCTCGGTCCTCTGCATTCTCAGCTCGCCCTCGTCGGAGAGGCCGCTACTGTGCTTCCTGCCTGCGTCGCTCGCAGTCGCGCCGGGCTGCCTCTCGGAGCCTTCTCCACGCCCGGGGTAGAAATGCTTCCGGTCGGTAGAGTCCCCGTAGGTACCCTTGTCTGCAGAACCTTCCAGGCTGCCCAACCCGTAGAAGCTACGAACCCGCTCCTCGTACTCGGGAGTTACCTCCTTATCGGCATCGAAGGCGGGGCCTTCTTTAACCTTGCTCTTCGGCCGCGAGACCTCGACAATGCGCCGCCGCTCATCTATCCGGATGGCATCCATCGGAATCAGAGTAGACTTGGTGCCCAGGAATCCCGTCTTCACGCCGATGTACTCGGGGTCGTCTCTCTCGTCTACGAAAATGACGTCGACATTGCCTATCTTCTCGCCGTTACGGTCGTAGACCTCGTAGCCCGCGTAGTGCTCCTCTAATTCTGCGAACCTGTCGCTGCGCTGCTCAGCCAAAGCGCGCACCTCCTCAGTAGCGTTTCGCGCAGTAG
>JAIVIG010000027.1 GCA_020200675.1 Actinomycetota bacterium | reverse complement strand
CCGATCAGGGCCAGAACCTTGAGAGCATTCCTGGTGGTCTTCTCCAACGACACGTTCCCCGCCACCGTCGTCACCGCCCGTACCTCCAGCTCCGGCGCACCGCAGGCGAGCATGAGCGCCAGCGCGTCGTCGTGGCCGGGGTCTACGTCCAGTATCACTGGTATAGGAATCACCGCCCGATGTTAACAAGACACAGCCCCCAAAGAGCAACGATCGCCCCCACGACGTCGCGTCATCCAGGCGTCGCGGGACCGCACTGTATACGTCTTCTGGTGCTCCCCGCTTCATCTACAGTACGCATCGAGCTTCCTATAGACGGTTGCCTCCACCCTGTCCTTAGATCCACGCCGTCTAGTTCTGCCTCTGGTTCCTCCACCAGGCAGCGGCCACGACCATCGCTCCGGCGGCCAGAGCAGAGAGCGCAACCGTTTTTGCGCTCGGGAGACTACGTGCTACGGGTTGTGGCGAGGGTCGCCCGGCGTCCGCCTCATCCGTCCCGCCCAGAAGCGTGACCGTGCCGGCATCGCCATCGACACGGATATTCTGGCCGGATTTGATGCGTGTGGTCGCGATGCCAGTGCCCAGGACGGCTGGGATACCGTACTCGCGCGCCACGATCGAGCCGTGGGCCAGGATGCCTCCGACGTCGGTCACCAGCCCACGCGCCTGGGAGAAGAGCGGCGTCCACGCCGGGGTCGTGGTAGAGCACACCAGGATCGTGCCCGGCTCCATCTGCAAGAAGTCCGCCGACGAGCAGATGACGCTGGCGGGAGCGGTCACCTGTCCGGGGCTAACGGCGAAGCCACGCAGGACCGCGCCGGCCGGTTCGTTGTGCCGTTGCGTCTCCCAGGGCGACATGTCGAACGGACCGAAGCGCAACTTATGGTCTGGCGGTACCACCGGCGGCGGGTGAAGCCGCTTACGGGCCTCGCGCAGTTCGCGCCGCTCGCGCGCCTGGCGCGCGAGATCGGACCTGTTCTGGCCAGTCACCCGCGCTGCGATGGCCGCCTCTATCTCGGGGGTTTGGAGAAAGAACACGTCGTCGGCTTCTAGCAACGATCCACTCTCGACCAGCCGCCGCCCCAACTCGAGCGCCAGCCGCCGCAGGGTGGGCCAGCCGGCTCCCATGTAGAAGAGCGCCTGCTCCCGTTCCGGTCCGAAGCGCTGCGCCCAGCCGAGCAGGAGACGGAATAGCTGCCGGCGGAGAGGATCGAAGGACCTCGTTGTCTCTTCTACGCGCGCCTCCCGCTCGGCCACGATGGCCCGTTGGCGAGCTCGCGGGTCTCCCTCGGGTTGTCCCACCATCGCTTTGAGGCTCAACAGAACCGGCAGCGGGTCATCGGCCTGCGTGGGCACGACGAAGTCCAGGTTGTAGATCTGGTGGCCGTACCGGTCGAGATACCGCGCGAAAGCGGTAAGCCAGTCGCGGCCGGTCGGCGTGCCTTCGAGCGCCTCGGGCAGATCAGCGGCGGGCGTGTCGGCGACGAGGCTCCGCAGCTCCTCCGAACCGCGAACCCGCCCGGCCAACACCTCCAGCTCGGTCTCGGCGTCCACCGTCGGGGACGGGAAGCCGCGCAAATACATACCGCTCGTCAGGGCGCGGTGGGGCGCCGCCTTCGCCAGAAAGTAGCCCAGCAGCCCGTCCGTAACCTTCGCGCGGGCTATCATCAGGGCGCAGGCGAACCAGTAGCGGGCGTCCTCCAGGGCCAGCTCGCGCACGCCGGCCAGCAGCCGCTCGTCGGGAGCGTCGGACGGGTCCAACCCCTTCCACCGCTCGATGGTGTTCAGGTAGGAAGGGAGCGCTCGCTCGCGCCAGAACGCCGACGTCTTTCCCCCGAACAACACCCGAAACTCGTCGATCAGGGCGCGCAGCATCTTCGGGAACCCGGTCCACCCGAGCTTGTAGTCGGCCCGCAGATAAGCGTAGCCGTTGACGGTGGCGAATATCGGCCGGTCCATAAAGCCGACGCCACCAGGCGGAACCGGGGAAGGGTGGCTCCCAGCGCACGTCATCCAGCGGTGCAGGCGACAGGTTGGTGATCGGTCGGGCCTGCAGGATCGCGAACCCGCCATTCCCCAGCGCCCACTCGATGTCCTGCGGAGTTCCGTACAGATCCTCGACCCGCGCGCCGTAGCGGACCAGCTCCGCCGCCGCTCCGTCGTCGAGCACCGGCTGCCGGCGCCGCGCCTCCGGCACGGGACGCTCCCCGGTGCCCTCCTCCGTGTAGACGGTCATGACCTCTTTGTCGGCAATTTCGCTGGAGATCACACGCCCGCCGGCCTTGTCCACTACCAGCGTATCCGGCGTTACCCGCCCACCGACCACCGCTTCGCCCAGTCCCCAGGTCGCGTTGATAATTACCCGGTCGCGCCGGCCGCCCACGGGGTCGGCGGTAAACAACATCCCGGCCGCCTCGGCAGGCACCATCTGCTGCACGACCACCGCCAGGCTGACGGACGCCGGGTCTATGCCCTGGCGCGCCCGGTAAGCCATCGCTCGCGCCGTCCAGAGGCTCGCCCAGCAAGACTTCACCGCCTCCATCAACGCCCCGGCGTCGCGAACGTTGAGGTAGGTCTCCTGCTGGCCGGCGAAGCTCGCTCCGGGCAGGTCCTCGGCGGTGGCCGAGGAACGTACGGCAACGGCGACCTGCCCGTTCGCGCCCGACAGCCGATCGTAGGCGGCGCGAATTTCGTCGGCCACCTCGTCCGGGATAGTGCCCCGAGCGAACAGCGCTCGGATCTTCTGCGCGGCCACCTCGAACGCATCCGAGTCGTCCGGCTGCGAGGCGAGGCCCACGATTTCTTCTTTGATTCCGCCCGCCTCCACGAAAGCATCGTACGCTCCAGTGCCGACGACGAAGCCGGGCGGTACGGGCAGTCCCGCGTGGCTCAGTTCGCCAAGGTTCGCGCCCTTACCGCCCACGAGCGCAACGTCGTCTTTGCGTATCTCGTCAAACCAGGTTGTGTAGGTCATGTCCCCTGACCTTCGATGATCGTGTTTTGTTGCTCCCACCGCTCCAGGACGGCGGGCAGCTCCCGCTCCCAGTAGGCGTAGAAGTCGCGCATCTCTTCGAGCCCGCGACGCGCCTCCGGTTCATACGGGTCGACGGCATCCAAAACGCTCAGCCCGCGCTCGGCCATCTCGCGCAAGGCGTAAACCTGGACCATCCGTTCCCGCATCAGCTCGTTCCACGCTCCGGGCCTGACCCGAAAGTAGTCGCGCCGCTCGCCGGGCCGGCTCACCCGCTGCACCAGCCCGCTCTGGACAAGCGTCCGCGTAGCCGAGCTTATGGACCCCCGGCTAGCGCGTAGAATATCCGCCAACTCCTCCGCCGAAAGCTCTTCCCATCCGGAGACCAGCAACACCCCCAGCACCCGGCCAACCATCCGCGGCTTCCCGAACTGCTCGAAGAGCAGCCCAAAATCCTCGACGTACTGCAGCTGATCCTCCCTCACGCAACCTCCCCTACCTTTTTTGACCTCGAACGATCAGAAGGCCGGGCCACAGGCCAGCCGCTGCCTTAGAACAGGACCGGCAGTCGCGCGAACCCGCGCAGGAAGCTGCCGCCCCAGCGCACCTCCTCGCCCGGGACCGCGAGCCGCAGATCCGGGTACCGCCGAAACAGCGTCTCGAACGCCACCTGACCCTCGATCCGCGCCAGCGGCGCCCCCAGGCAGGCGTGGATGCCCTTCCCGAAGGCGAGGTGTCGGTTGGCATCGGCGCGGGTGATGTCGAAGACGTCGGGGTTCGCGAACCGCTCGGGATCTCGGTTGGCCGCGGCCAGCCCGACCGCCGCCTGCTCCCCCGCCGGTATCGTCGTTCCGGCCACCTCGACGTCCTCCTTGGCGATGCGTCGGGCCAGGAAGTCCACCGGCCCCCAGTAGCGTAGCGTCTCCTCGACTACCCCCTTGGCCAGCTCGGGATCGGCCCGGAGCTTCGCCAGCTGCTCGGGGTAGGTCAGCAGGGCGACGACGCCGTTGCCCACTAGGTTGAGCGTGGTCACGTGCCCGGCAAGGTACATGAGAAAGACCGCCCCGAGGGTCTCGTCCTCGTCCATGGCCTCGCCGCCGTCCTCCCCTGCCCGGACCAGACGGCTGATCATGTCGTCCGCCGGCGCCCGGCGCTTACGCTCGAAGAGGTCCTTGAGGTAGGCGACGAAATCCTGCAGCCCCGCCCGGGTCTCCTCGTCCACCTCCCCGCCCCGGAAGCGGTCTACGCGCAGAAGGTTCTCCGTCCAACCCCGGATCGTCTCGCGGTCCTCGCGCGGGATGCCGAGCATGTCCCCGATGACCGCCACCGGGAACGGGTAGGCGAACGCCTCGATCAGGTCCATCCTCCGGTCAGGCGCCGCCTCGCCGCGCTCGGCGGCCTCGCGCTCGGCCTGGTCCAGGAGATCGTCCACGACCTCCTGAATGCTCCCCCGCAACGCTTGCATGGCCCGCCCCGTGAAGCTCGGCTGGACTAGCTTGCGCAGGCGCGTGTGGTCGGGTGGATCTAACAACAGGATGCTCCGGGAGAGCGGCCGGAACTCCTCCGGCATCGCGGGCTGCTGCTCCAACTTCTCCGGCGACATCGCCGAACGAGGATCGACCGAGAAGCGCCCGTCGAGCAGGGTCGAGATCACCTCGTCGTAGTGGGTCACGAAGAAGGTCTCGCGCCCGAAGAACTCGGGCTGCTCCTCCTTGGCGCCGTCGCCCGACGCCTTCTCCTCCCCGCCGCCGGCGAATCGAACGCGAGACACCGGCCCCTCCGCCCGTAGCTCGGCGTAGGTATCGTAGGCCTCAGCCATGAAGTTCGGATCTACTATGTCCAACTCCACCGGTTCCGTCGGGCGCGCCTCCTTGCGAACCGCGTCCGTTCCGGCGCCGTTCTCGCTCGTAGATCCCGCGACTGTCCCGTCCTTGTCTTCAGGATCAGAGTAGCCCTTGCGTGATGACCGGGTCATAGCGTCCTCCTTTTTCGGATCTTATCTGAGTATAAACTTTCAGTAATTTCAGTCAACAGTGAAAGCGTGAACGAGATAACCGCTATCGGGTGTAGATGGGGCCGCGCGGTGCGTGTCCCGGTCCTACTCCGGGACGTGAACGTGCCGGACTGCTATCCGTGGTCGTGCCGGCGTGCGTCGTTTCGATTTCTCTATACGGGGAATCCAGGACAACATCTCGACGGATGAGGTAACAACGATCACGCCCCTGCCCTCACAAGCGTGTTATGAATATAAGTGCCTAATGAATATACGGAGTTATTTCGAGCAGGCGTTCGAAGAGGAGCATCCGATGAAGAAGCCACCCACCGGGGATCCGGCGCACGACGTGTTGAAGTACGAGAGGCGGCCTATGGATGTGATCTTCCGGCCCGAGACGGTCGCGGTGATCGGGGCGACCGACACGGCCGGGAGCGTGGGGCGCACGGTGCTGAGCAACCTCATAAGCAGCCCGTTCGGGGGTACGGTCTACCCGGTCAACCCGAACAGGACGAACGTGTTGGGGATCAGGGCTTATCCGAGCGTCTCCGAGGTACCCGAAGACGTGGACCTCGCGGTGGTCGTCGCGCCGGCCCGGGCGGTTCCGGGGATAATGGCCGAGTGCGCTGACGCCGGGGTCAGGGGGGCCATAATCATCTCCGCCGGCTTCAAGGAGATCGGGGCGGAGGGCGTCGAGCTCGAAGAGAGGGTTTTAGAGGAGGCCCGGCGCGGGCGGATGCGCGTCGCCGGACCCAACACCCTGGGCGTGATGAACCCGATCACGGGCTTCAACGCCACCTTCGCCGGCGCCCTGGCCCGGCCCGGCAACGTAGCGTTTCTGAGCCAGAGCGGGGCCCTGTGTACCGCCATTTTGGACCAGAGCCTCAGAGAGAACATCGGCTTCTCGGCCTTCGTCTCCGTCGGTTCTATGCTCGACGTCGATTGGGGAGACCTGATCTACCACCTCGGCGACGACCGGCATACGAGGAGCATCATCGTCTACATGGAGTCCATCGGCGACGCCCGTTCGTTCCTCTCCGCCGCGCGCGAGGTCTCGCTCACCAAGCCCATCATCGTCATAAAGGCCGGCCGCACCGAGGCCGCCGGACGCGCCGCCGCCTCGCACACCGGTTCCCTGACCGGCAGCGACGAGGTCCTGAACGCCGCCTTCCGCAGGAGTGGGGTCTTGCGCGTCGACGACATCTCCGACCTCTTCCACATGGCCGAGACGCTCGGCAAGCAGCCGCGCCCCAAGGGGCCGCGCCTCACCATAGTCACCAACGCCGGCGGCCCCGGCGTGCTCGCCACCGACGCCCTCGTCACCGGCGGCGGGGAGCTAGCCGAGCTCTCCCCCGAGACGATGGAGGCCTTGAACGGTTTCCTCCCCGCCCCCTGGAGCCACGCCAACCCCGTGGACGTCCTCGGCGATGCGGACCCCGAGCGGTACGCGAAGACCCTCGACGTCGTAGCAAAAGACCCCGAAAGCGACGGCATGCTCGTCATCCTCACCCCCCAGGACATGACCAACCCGACCGAGACCGCCGAGGCGCTCGCGCCCTACGCCGAGGGAAGCCGCAAGCCCGTGCTCGCCAGCTGGTTGGGCGGTCAGAGCGTCGCCGCTGGGGAGGAGATCCTCAACAGAGCCGGCATGCCCACCTTCGACTATCCGGACACCGCTGCCCGCGTCTTCGACCACATGTGGCGCTACACCTACAACCTGCGCAGCATCTACGAGACGCCGGAGTTCGTCGAGGAGGACGATACCGACCGCGAGAGGGCCGAGGAAGTTATCGCGGCGGTACGCGACGAAGGCCGCACGCTCCTCACCGAGGCCGAGGCAAAAGAGCTGCTCGCCGCCTACGGCATCCCGACCGTCGAGACACGCGTCGCCCGCGACGCCGAAGAGGCAGTCCGGTACGCCGGGGAGATCGGCTACCCCGTCGTCCTCAAGCTCTACTCCGAGACCATCACGCACAAGACAGACGTCGGCGGCGTGCGTCTCGACCTGCCCGACGCGGAAGCCGTACGCGGGGCGTACGAGGGCATAGCGGCCTCGGTCGCCGAGAAGGTCGGGGCCGAGCACTTCGAAGGGGTTACGGTGCAGCCGATGGTCTCCATGGAAGGGTATGAGCTCATCGTCGGCAGCAGCATCGACCCGCAGTTCGGGCCGGTCCTGCTCTTCGGCTCGGGCGGCCAGCTCGTCGAGGTCTACAAGGACAGATCACTGGCCCTCCCGCCGCTCACCACGACGCTGGCGCGCAGGATGATGGAGAGGACCCGCATCGTGGAGGCTCTAAAGGGCGTCCGGGGGCGGGCGCCGGTAGATCTGGGGGCCGTAGAGAGGCTGCTCGTGCGCTTCTCGCGGCTCGTCGTCGAGCAGCCCTGGATCCGGGAGCTCGACGTAAACCCGCTCCTGGCTTCGCCCGAGCGTCTCATCGCCCTCGACGCCCGGGTCGTCCTGCACGACCCCGACACCGAGGAAGAGGACCTGCCCCGGCCCGCCATCCGGCCCTACCCCGGCCAGTACGTGAGCCAAGCCGAGATGAAGGACGGCACGCCCGTAACCGTGCGGCCCATCCAGCCTGAGGACGAGCCCTTGATGGTCAAGTTCCACGAGTCGCTCTCCGAGCGCAGCATCTACATGCGCTACTTCCACGCGATGAAGCTCACCAGCAGGATCGCCCACGACCGCCTCGTGCGCATCTGTTTCATAGACTACGACCGCGAGATGGCCCTCGTGGCCGAGCGGGAGAACCCCGAGACCGGGGAGCCGGAGATACTGGGCGTAGGTCGCCTCAGCAAGAACAACGTAGTCCTCGACGAAGCCGAGTTCGCCATCCTCGTAAACGATCGCTTCCAACACCAGGGGCTCGGCACCATACTGCTCGGGAAGCTCCTCGAGATCGGCCGCGAAGAGGGCTTGCGCCGGATCACCGCCGAGATCCTGCTCGAAAACCGCGCCATGCAGCGTCTGAGCAAGAAGTTCGGCTTCCGCCTGCGCCGCGACCTCGAAGAAGGCGTCGTGAAAGCGGACCTGGACCTCATGGCCGGCCAACTGGTCGGCTAGAGTCGGGAAGACGGGTCACCCCCGCGTCAGCCGAACGCGTCGGTCATCAAGAACAATATTACGGGCGCGATACAGATCAACAGGCCGAGCGCGACGCCCAGGAGCGAGGATGCCTTTCTCCTGGGCGCGTCGGCTCTCGGCGGGCGGAGGGCCATCCAGGCTATGAGGCTCACCCCGAGCGCGAACGGCCCGAGGAACTCCAAGGAGAGTACGAGCGAGATGCCTAGAATGTCCCAGGACGTAAAGAAGCTCATCTCCGGGAGCTTCTCCTGCGCGCGCGCGGCCTCAACTCCACCAGGGTAGCTCCTACCACGGCGGGCATCCCGAGGACCATGCCGTACACCAGCCCGAGACCGGGACCGGCAGCAAACACGAACAGGTTGCGCTGCGAAGCAGGAGTGTCGAGTAGTATCATTGCGCCCACAAACAGGCCGCTCGCGACCGCGCCCACGAAGACCGAGCCGCCGACGAAGAGTCCCACCCCCTTCGCCTCACGCGCCTGGCGCCGCGAAATAGAGCCACCACTACCGGGCAACAGAATGCGCGCCAGGAGACCGCCGAGCACCACGTCGGCGACCACGATCGCGAACAGCAGCAGGGCAGAGAAGGTGGCCCCCTCGACGCTCGTGAAGCCCAGGAACCCCACGAACGCGCAGACCCACAACAGCGCCGCGCCGAGCACGACGCCGAGAACGAAAACGTTGATCCGGCGCAAAGAGAAGCCTCCAGTACCATCAGCTACCTGGCCCGCATAGTAGCAGCCTCGCGACAGAACCGCGCTACGCCTCTGTCTCCCCCGATTCCCCGGCTTGACTCAAGATCCGGCCATCCTCCATCCGCACGATCCGGTCCATAAGCTCCCCCACGTCGGGGTCGTGAGTTACTACAACGAAGGTCTGCCCGTTCTCGCGGTTCAGCCGCAGCAGGAGGTCCAGGACTTCTTGCGAGGTATCGGAGTCGAGGTTGCCCGTCGGTTCGTCGGCCCAGACTATCGCCGGCTCGCCCGCGAGGGCGCGGGCCATGGCGACCCGCTGCTGCTGTCCGCCAGAGAGCTGGTTGGGGCGGTGGTGCGCCCTGTCCGTCAGCCGGACCTGATCCAGGACTTCGAGGGCGCGCTTGCGGGCGACCGCCACACCGGCGCCGCTCACCAGGAGAGGCAGCTCGACGTTCTCGACGGCGGAGAGGACGGGCATGAGATTGAAGCCCTGGAAGACGAAGCCCATGTGACGGGCGCGGTATCCGGTGCGGCGAGCGTCGTTCATGGTGTGAAGGGGCTCGCCGGCGACGAAAATCTCCCCGCGATCTATCTCGTCGAGGCCGGAGAGGACGTTCAAGAGCGTGGTCTTGCCACACCCGGACGGCCCCATCACGGCGACGAGAGAACCTTTCCCTATCCGCAGACTCACGTCCTCCAGAGCGTGAACGACAAACTCCTCGGCCCCATAACTCTTGTACACCCCGCGCGCCTCGACCATGACGGGAGGCTGACCGTTGGGCGACGCCACATCCCGCGGAGGAACCTCCTGCGTAGAAACGTTCTGTGGAGGAACGTCCTGTGACGGCGGGCTCTGCGAAGGGGTTTCCTCGATCCGCCCTTCGGTCTTCTGACGGGAGAAGGCACGACCGTCGAGGCCCAGGGAGTCGGCATAGTTCCTGAGGAAGACCCGGCTGTGAAAAGCGCCGGAGGGATGAGAGGCGTCCTTCTCCAGAGCTTCGAGGATGCCGGCGGGTATCCCCGTGCGCCTGGCGGCCTCTTCCAGGGAGAGTCCGAGCTCGCGGCGGGCGTTCTCGAGGAGGCGGCCGGTATGGTTCTTCGGTCTGTCGTCGTCGGCGTTCACTTGCCGCAGGTCCATTCTAGCCTTCGTACCGGAGGGCTTCGACAGCGGGTATACGCGAGGCCCTCACGGCCGGGACGATGGTAAAGAGTAGCGACGCCACCCACACAGAGAGGCCGATGGCGAGCATCTGCGTCCACGGGAAGACAAACCGGGCGTCCGGGTCGTCTACCGTGACGCTAAAGAGATTGTAGCCGCCCAAAGTTCCGACGGCCACGCCGAGCAGGATCCCGAGCAGCGCGATGGAGGAGCTCTCGACGACGAACTGCCAGCCGAGGATGCTCTTCTTGAACCCCAGGGCCCGCAAGGCCCCGATCTCACGCCGCCGCTCGTGGACGGCGCGGGCGCTGATGACCGCGAGCCCCGCCACCCCCACCACGAGCCCGAACGCCAGGAACGCCTGCACGATCTTTACGAACGTGTCCGTGAACTGCTGCCCTCGCCCCAAAATGTCGTCGAGCAAGAAGCTCCGTGCCCCCGTCGCCGCGAACTCCTTCTTCAGCTCCCGCCCGACCTCCGCCGCGTCCGCCCCCTCGTCCACCCGCAACAGAAAGGTCTCCTGAGTCCGGAGGTACGGCAGTTCTCCGCGAGCCCCCTCGCCGACGATGACGCCGTTGATCACGCCGAGCGGGAAACCGCCGGGGTCTTTGATCCTGCCCACTATCTTCTTCTCGACCTCCTCGCCGCTCAGGGGATCTCGCAAGAGCACCGTGTCCCTCGCCCCGAGCGTCGGCCGCGCCAGGAAGTTTCCCTCCCCGTTGAACGGGAACGTGAGGATCGCCAGGCTCGGGTCCTCTCCCAGGGCCTCCCAGGCCTCCCGGTCCGTCGCGTACTCCGGCGAGCGCTCCTCCAGCACGTCGGTCGTGGAGGCGAGAAAACCGTTTGGTGCGTAGGTGACGTAATCCGCCAGGTCTGACCCGGGCGCGGCCTCGCCCAGATTCGGCCCGAAAGGGGTGACGTCGTAGTCCGACGCCTCGTACTCGGGCAGCTCGACCCCGCCGGCGACGAGCCTCTCGGAGACCGGGATCTCCTCGCGCAGAACGTCGTTCCCCCGCACCTTCTCGTCGAAGTCGTCTAAAGGCGCCACGGGACCGGACTGCACGGCGCCGTCGTAGCCGGAGAGTTGCTTGTCGCGGGTCTGCGCGGTGGCGGCGGTCTGGGTGCTGGAGAAGACGGAGCTTATAGTTACCATGTACAGGATGAGCGCGAACATCGCGAGCGTGAAGCCGGTGCGGGCGGGACGGGAGGCCGGGTGGGCGACGGCCATCTTCAAAACGGGCGCCGTCGCCGGAACGAGGCGCATCAGATAGCGCAAGACGCCGTAGACGAGGCCGAGGTTGAACGCCGTGAGCAGAACCGCCCCGAGGACCATCAGGACACCCTCGACGAAGAACATCGCCGGGCTCTCCTCGTTCGCTTGGGCCACCGCCTCGAAGCGGTTGGCGAAGTACGCGTA
>JAIVIG010000483.1 GCA_020200675.1 Actinomycetota bacterium | reverse complement strand
TGGTGGACCGAGAGGTTCGGCTTCGACGAGCCCTTGAACCCCGCGGCGCCGGTCGTGCACGTCTCGTGGTACGAGGCCGACGCGTACGCCCGGTGGGCCGGCAAGCGCCTCCCGACGGAACAAGAATGGGAGAAGGCGGCCTCTTGGGACCCGGCGGGTACGGGCACCAAGAGGCTTTATCCGTGGGGGAACGAAGAGCCCACCCCCGCGCTGGCGAACCTCGACCAGCTGGCGTTCCGGCCAGCGGAGGTCGGGGCGTACCCGGCGGGGGCGAGCGCCTACGGGTGCTTGGGCATGGTAGGGGACGTCTGGGAGTGGACCTCGTCGGACCTGTATAGCTACCCGGGCTTTCGGGCCTTTCCCTACAGGGAGTACTCGGAGGTCTTCTTCGGACCGGACTACAAGGTCCTGCGCGGCGGCTCGTGGGCGACGCGCCCCGGGGCGGTGCGCAACACGTTCCGCAACTGGGACTACCCGATAAGGCGCCAGCTCTTCTGCGGATTCCGATGCGCGTGCGACGTTTAGAGGAGCCCGCCATAGAAAAAGGAGGTGGAAGGTTATGATCCGCGGACGGGGAACTATACGGATCGAGGTGTTGAACGACGCGTCGAGATCCTCCGCCGAGATGGCCCGAGACGTGAGGGCCGGGCTGCTCAGCGTACCCAAAGACCTCTCGCCCTGGCCTAAGTATTTCTACGATGAGAGGGGCTCGGAGCTCTTCGAGGAGATAACGGCTCTCCCCGAGTACTACCAGGCCCGCGCGGAGCTCTCTATCTTGCGCGAGACGGCCGACGAGATCGTCGAGCGCGCCCAATGCCGGGAGTTGATCGAGCTTGGATCCGGGTCGGCGAGTAAGACCTGCGCCCTGCTCGATACGATGCGGAAGACCGGTGATCGATCCGGCTACGCTATACGCTACGTGCCGGTCGACGTAAGCGAGAGCGTCCTCAGGGAGAGCGCGGAGAGGCTCCTCGAGGAGTACCCGGGGCTGGAGATCTCGGGCTTCGTCGGGGACTTCGACCGCTCCCTGGGGCGGCTCCTCGGAGGCCCGGGGGACGGAGGACGACTGGTGATCTTCCTCGGGGGCACCTTCGGCAACTTTACCCCGCAAAGGAGGCGATCCTTTCTGGGCGAGCTCCGCGCCGGACTGCGAGAGGGAGATCACCTCTTGCTCGGCGTGGATCTCGTCAAGGACGCGAGGACTCTGGTAGCGGCTTACGACGACGGCGCTGGTGTGACGGCCCGGTTCAACAAGAACCTGCTCGAAGTCCTGAACGAGCGACTCGGGGGAGAGTTCTGTCCTGATCTCTTCGTGCATCGGGTGGTCTACAACCTGAGAGAACGCCGGATAGAGATGTGGCTCTTCTCGGAGGTGGAGCAGACCGTGGAGATAGCGGGCCTCGAGCTCGAAGCTTCCTTCCGTGCGGGGGAGGGGATGCGCACGGAGATAAGTGCCAAGTTCACCCACGAGGGGGTAGATCGGATGTTCGACGAAGCCGGTCTCACGCTGCTCGACTGGCGCACGGACGGGCTGGGACTCTATGGGTTGGCCCTCGGCGGCCCGAGAAAGGTAAAGTGATGACGCGTATGAAAGCGATAATCCTGAACTGCACGCTCAAGAAATCGCCCGAGGAGTCGAACACGCAGATGCTGGCGGACGAGGTGATCTCCAACCTCCAAGAGAAGGGTGTCGAGTGCGAGACCGTACGCCTGGTGGACCTGAACATCGCGCCCGGCGTGAGCTCCGACGAGGGGGACGGCGACGAGTGGCCGGAGGTCCGGCAAAAGATCCTCGACTCCGACATCCTCGTCTTCGCCACCCCGACCTGGCTCGGGCACCCCTCCAGCGTCGCCCAGCGGGCGCTGGAGAGGATGGACGCCATGCTCTCAGAGCAGAACGAAGCGGGGCAGATGATCGCCTACGGCCGGGTCGCGGGCTTCGTGGTCACCGGCAACGAAGACGGCGCCCACCACATCATCTCCCAGCTCGCCCAGGGCGTCATCGACTGCGGCTTCTGCGTCCCGCCCGTCGCCTGGACCTACTGGAACATGGGACCCGGCCCCGGACCCACCTACCCGGAGACGGACCATGGCAAGGAGTGGACCAAGACGATGGCCCGCACCTGCGCCCACAACCTCTTCCACGTCGCCCGGGCACTTCAGGAGACTCCCATCCCTCCCGGAGACTGACCGGTTCGAGGAAATTCAGCGTCCCACCACCGCTCTCAGCCGAACGAGTGGCCGAGTCAACCGATGATTCCGGTGAAGGCTACTCGATCTGGCTGCTGACCAGGAAACGAGCAGTGTGGGGCCGGTGGCATCGCCCGGAAAGTCTGTTAAGCCTTTCGTAAGGAGTCGGTAACGCCTACGCAAGATCCACCGGCTAGTATCGATGTTGTGTTAACGACGCGTTTAAGAAGAGTACTTTGGGCTAACACG
>JAIVIG010000300.1 GCA_020200675.1 Actinomycetota bacterium | reverse complement strand
CTCAACGCCTCCGTGGTGAGAGATCAGGAAGGACACCCGCTCTATGGCATAGCTCAAATCCAGGACATAACCGAGCGCAAGGCGGGAGAGGAGGAGAAGGCCAGGCAGACACGTCACGCAACGTTACGGGCAGAAGTGAACGCCGCTTTTGCCAAGGGCGGCACCATGGGAAGCATCCTGCAGTGGTGCACGAAGTGCATGGTCCGTCACTTAGGCGCGGCGTTCGCCCGCATCTGGACCTTGAACGAAGAGGAGGACGTGCTGGAGCTGCGGGCCAGCGCGGGGATGTACACCCGCCTCGACGGCGCTTACAGCCGTGTACCCGTCGGGGAGTACAAGATCGGCCTCATCGCCCAGGAGCGGCTGCCGCATCTAACCAACGACGTCTTACACGATCCCCGTGTCGATGACAAAGAATGGGCCGAACGGGAGGGGATGGTGGCCTTCGCCGGTCACCCCTTGGTCGTGGAGGATCAGCTGGTGGGGATCATGGGGATGTTCGCCCTCGAGCCTCTTGAAGAGGACACCATCGAGGCGCTAGCATCTGTAGCTAACGTCATCGCTCAGGGCATCAAGCGCAAGCGGGCCGATGAAGCCTTGAGAAGCAGCGAGGCTAGCCTGTCCGACGCCCAGCGCATAGCCCACCTGGGCAGCTGGGAGTGGAACCTGAAGACGGGCGAGGTGTGGTGGTCGGACGAGGCTTACCGCATCTACGGCTTCGAGCCGCAACAGTTTTCGCCCACCCTCGAGACAGTAGAGGAGGTGTTTCACCCAGACGACAGGTACCTATTCAGAGCGGCTATCGAAGACGCTTCCCGCAAGGCCGAGTCATACGAGTTCGAGCACCGCATAGTGCGACCGGACGGGGAGGTGCGATGGATCCAGCGCCGTGGCGAGGTTGTTCATGGGGAGGGAGGAGAATCCTTACGGATGATCGGCACCGTGCACGACATGACAGAACGCAAGACTCTGGAGGAGCGCCTGCACCACCAGGCGTTCCACGACCTCCTCACTGGCCTGCCCAACCGCCAGCTGTTCGTGGATCGTGTCGAGCAGAGCCTCAGGCGCACCAGGAGGCGACAGGGGCAAGAGGTTGCGGTGCTCTTCATGGACCTGGACAACTTCAAGGTCATAAACGATTCCTTGGGGCACGAGACAGGGGATAGGCTGTTGGTTGCGGTGGCAGAACGCTTGCGGGGCTGCCTCAGGCCCGAGGATACTCTCACCCGCTTCGGCGGGGACGAGTTCACCGTGCTCGTCGAGGACGTGGAGGGGGCGAGCGACGCGGTGCGGGTGGCCGGGCGGATAGTGGAGTGTTTCCAACAACCGTTCGTCCTGGACGGGAGGGAGTTTGCGGTCACGACCAGCATCGGTATCGCTTTGGGAGATGCCCGCACGAAGCGCCCCGAGGAGCTGCTCAGGGACGCCGATGCGGCCATGTATTGGGCCAAGGAAAAGGGTATCCTCAAGTACGAGGTCTTCGAGCCGAGCATGCACGAGCGGGCCTTGGAGCGCTTGCAGATGGAGAACGATCTGCGGCGTGCCTTGGAGAACGAGGAGTTCAGGGTCCATTACCAGCCCATCATCAACCTCCAGACCGGCGAGGTGTGGGGTGTGGAGGCTCTGGTGAGGTGGGAGCACCCGGAGCAGGGGCTCTTAAACCCCGGGCAATTCGTGCCGCTCGCCGAGGAGACCGGCCTCATCGTGTCTATCGGAGGTCGAGTGCTGAAGGAGGCCTGCGAGCAAGCGAAAGAGTGGCACTCCCGCATCCCGCCGCTCGTCACGTGCGTCAACTTCTCGGCCAAGCAGCTTCAGCATCCCGATTGTATCCAAACCGTCGAAGAGATACTGCAAGAGACCGGGCTCGAAGCCGGTTCGCTGTGCCTCGACATCACCGAGACCGTCTACATAAGGGCGACGGCGGATCAAAGTATGCACCTCGACCGGCTAAAGGCGTTAGGGGTGCGCATCTCCATCGACGACTTCGGGACGGGCTATTCCTCGCTCTCCTACCTAAGGCGGCTACCGGCAGACGACCTCAAGCTGGATAAGTCGTTCGTAGACGGGATCGGGGAAAACGCCAAGGACGCGGCGATAGCGCAGACGGTCATAGACCTGGCCCACACTTTGGGCATGAGTGCCATAGCCGAGGGGGTGGAGAGAGCCGATCAGGCGAAGCAGCTAAAAGAGATGGGCTGCGAGCTGGCCCAGGGCTACTACTTCGCAAAACCGCTCCCTCTCCAAGCCGCATCGGAGTTCTTGGCACGATAGCCTTCTCGGTTTAGGCAGGGCAAGCTTTTCCAGATATCGTCGCCGCAAACCTCCCACGGGGACATACAGAGGTGCGCAACGAAGGTGGTTCGTGCGGGCCACGGGCGGATAATCGCGTGCGCAAGTCTTCCCAGTAAGAGGCATACGTACCGAGCATGCGAGTAGGTCAACAAAAGCGCAAAGTGCTGTACCTGCGGGGCATCAGCGTGTGCGGGGCGGAGTTCGGTACGCCGGACCCGCCGTCCAAGAAGAGCAGGTTCTCGAACCGCAAACCCGGCGTCTACGACACCGCCTACCACTACGAATCCCGGGAGACCTTCGATTACCTCGCCGGACGGGGCATGGATCTCGTCCGCCTGGCTTTTCGCTGGGAGCACCTGCAGCGAACCCTCGGCGGGGAGCTGGACGCGACCGAGTTGAGCCGGCTGCGGGACACCGGGGCACAAGCGAGGGCGGCCAGTCTTCAGGTCTTGCTCGACCTGCACAACTACGGAGATTACTACCTCCACGCCGGCAAACCGGGGATCCGGCGCCCCATCGACTCGGCGCAGGTGACCCGCGCCCATTTCGCCGACGTGTGGCGCCGGATCAGCGCGGCTTTCAAGGCCGATCCTGGCGTCATCGGCTACGGTCTGATGGCCGAGCCGGTCGCCATGCCCTCAGGCGCGCAAGGATGGGAGCTGGCCTCCCAGCAAGCCCTCAACGCCATCAGGGGCAACGGCGACGGGAAGCTCGTGTCCGTCTCGGGCTACGAGTGGGCCGGCGTGCAGCACTGGCCGGATCAACACCCCGACAAGTGGATCGTGGATAACGCCAACAACCACATGTACGAGGGACACCACTACTGGGACCGGGACAACTCCGGCGGCTATGCGTATGCGTACGCTCAGGAGGTAGCCAACGCTGGGGCGCGGGGCTTTTAGCCTCGGGGCAGCAGGCGCAAACCTCCCGAACAGCCAGGAGCTACCCGCGAAGACGAGCCGGGAGCTAGAAGAGGGAGACGTGGTGACGGTCAAGACGCCGGGTGGCGGAGGGTACGGGCGATGTCCGGAGTGATCTCCGAGCGGTCCACCCTGGGTCCGTAACGCAGGACAATCCTTGTGATACCGGAGGGGCTGTACGTCGAAGACGGAGAAGGCGAAGAAGCCGGACTCGTTGTAGAGGTACAGGAGGTTCGGTGCTTCGTAGACCTTCACGAAAGTCCTGTCTTTCGGCAACTCCGAGCAATCCGGGAGGACGTCCGACTCCGCTTTGACCTCGACCAGGGGCAGGGTCGGCGCGTCCAGAGCAGCTATGCACAGAGCGGCGAAGACGGCCGCAACCTAGGCAGTTGCCAGCCCAGGCAAGAACCACTGGTCGTGACCCCGGGCCTTTACATGGCCGATCAAGACCCCTCCCCCGGTGGAGAACACGAGGAAACCGGCCAGGAACAGAATATCGTTCCAAGCGTCGACGTATACGCTGTTGTAGGCGAAGAGCGCCGCAGCCGGCAACAAGACGAGCAGGTAGAGAAGCCACCATCCCTTCCAGTTCCCGGGTTCCTTCTCGACCGCGCGTCGCTTCGCCAGGAAGCTGGAGGTCAAGGAAGCGACGCCCACCCCCAGCAAGGTGGCGACCAGGGAAAAATACAGAAGTTGGACCCCCGTCCCCACGACCTCGGTGTTAGGGATCATGGCGACCGCGTTCCAGATCATGTTGAAGTCATAGTATGGGAAGAAGTTGTCTCTCCACAACTGGATGAAGAGCCCGACGAAGCCCAACGGGTAGAGGGTGACAGCCGGAACCCCAACGTAGAGCAAAGCGACCTCGACGACATCTTTGACTTTCACGACGTTCCTTTTCCACATCTCCTCAGAGCCGATTCGCCCCGCAGTATAATTTATCTCTCGTAGCGCGGAAAACGCTCCTCAAATCACGGGCCGCGCCGAAGCGAGGGACGTGTCGCCGTCGAGGAGCTGCTCCGAGTCGCAGATGGTTTAGGATATTCTCGTGTTCGGAGAAAACCGCAAGAGCGAACGGCCGGACGGGCTTCCGAAGGTCCTGCCTCCTGGTCCAGGGGGGCGTCTCCTCACCGGTAACCTCCTGGATTACACCCGGGATCACCTCGGCTTCCTGACCCGGTGTGCCAGAGAGTACGGCGACGTCGTGGGCCTGCGCTTCGTCAACGTACCCGTCTACCTCCTGAACCACCCGGACCACGTCGAGTACGTACTCGTCCGGAACAACCGCAACTTCATCAAGAGCAGAGGCGAGCGCATAAGCCTCGGTTTTCTGTGCAACGGGCTCCTGACCAGCGAGGGCTCCTTCTGGCGACGCCAGCGGCGGCTCGCCCAGCCCGCCTTCCACCGGGAGCGCATCGCCGCTTACGGCGAGGTGATGGTGGAGTGCGGCGAGCGGATGGTCGCCGGCTGGCGGGACGACGAGATCCGCGACGTACACGACGATATGGGTCGTCTCACCCTGGAGATCGTGGCGAGGACCCTATTCGGCGTCCCCCTGGGAAGCGCCGAGTTCGTGGAGGTCGGCGATGCGCTCGCGACCATCTCGCAACGGTTCACGGGGCGGGGAGGCGTCTTCTTCCAGGTCCCCGAGAAGGTCCCCACCCCCGGCAACCTGCGCTTTCGGCGAGCCGTTCGGAGGCTGGACGGTCTTATATACAGGATCATCCGCGACCGCCGCGCGAGCGGGGAGGACGCGGGCGATCTGCTCTCGATGCTGCTGGCGGTCCGGGACGAGGAGACCGGCGAGGGCATGACCGACCGGCAGCTCAGGGACGAGGCGATGACCGTCTTTCTGGCCGGCCACGAGACGACCGCCAACGCCCTCTCGTGGACCTGGCACCTGCTCGCCGGACACCCGGAGGTCGAGAGCAGGCTGCAAGAGGAGCTGCGCGAAGTCCTCGCGGGCCGCCCGCCCACCGTCGAGGACCTGCCCCAGCTGCACTACACCGACATGGTCATCAAGGAGTCCATGCGGCTCTACCCGCCCGCCTGGGCCTTTGGGCGGGAGGCGCTCGCGGATTGCGAGATCGGGGGCTACCACGTCCCAGCCGGGACGCAGCTCATCATGAGCCAGTGGGTCATGCACCGCGACCCACGCTACTACGAGGAACCGGGCAGATTCCGCCCGGAGCGGTGGGGAGACGGCTCGACCGAGAGACTCCCCAAGTACGCCTACTTCCCCTTCGGCGGCGGCCCCAGGCTCTGCATCGGCCAGTCGTTCGCGAAGATGGAAGCGATCCTGTTGCTCGCGAAGATATCGCAGCAGTTCAGGCTCCGCTCCACGCCGGGAGAGCGGGTTGTGCCGCAGCCTTCCATCACGCTGAGGCCCAGGAACGGGATGAGGATGGTCCTCGAGAAGCGATAGAACCCGGCCGCGTGACGCGGTCTGCCGGGGTCCAGCGTGGTCTCTTACTCGTAGGGCTTTGGCGACGCCGCGAGGTTGCGCAGCAGCATGCCGCGCCCGGCGAGGATAGCCGTCGCCGCGAGGATGGCGAGCGCGCCGGAGGCCAACCAGGCCGTCGCGAAAGAGGTCTCTTCCACCAGGAGGCCGAAGGCGAGCGGCCCCACGGCGGCCCCGCTCGAGGCGCCGGTCTGGGTGATGCCGGTCGCGGCGGCGGGCGCCCCCGGGTTGCTCTTGACGACGGCGAAGTTGAAGAGGCCAGGCCACCCCCAGCCGGCGGCGAAGGCGATTGTAACCCCGACCACCAGCAGAGGGGCCGAGCCGCTCGCGAGCAGGACGAACCCGACGGTCCCGACCCCGAGCATCCCGGCGACGAGGCGCAGACGCCCGCTGTTCAGCCTGTCTGCGAGGTGGCCGAAAACGACGCGGACGCCGATGCCGGCGGCGCTTCCCAGGGCCAGGAGCAGGCCGGCCGCACCCACCCCGATGCCCGCGGCGACCGCCGACTCGACGACGAAAGCGCCGAGAGGGTTGGCCGCCGCCGACCCAAGCCCGATGCCCAAAGCCAGCAGGACGAGGGGCGTGAGGGGCGCGTCCCCGGCGCGGGCCTCCTTGACGCGACGCGTCGTGCCTCCCTTCTCGCCCTCCGGCACGAGGAGGGCTACGCAGAGCGCGAGCGCCGCGCCGCCTGCAAAGGCCCAGCGCCAGCCGACGGTCGTGGCGACCAGGGGTACGGCGAGGCCGGCGAGCAGGGTCGCTGCCGGTATGGCGGCCTGTTTGACGCCGAAGGCCAGCCCCTGGCGGTTCTGCGGGACCTCGCGGGCGAGCAAGAGGTGGGTCGCGGGGTGCGAGATCGCGTTTCCCAAGCCCCCGAGGACCAGGCAGGCGCAGAGCCACCACCACGAGCTCGCGAACACGGAGACGGCGAGGAGCGAGGCCGCGCTCGCCGCGGCGGCGAGGCGCATCCCCAACGAAGATCCCAAACGCTCGACCACGCGCCCGGAGACGACCGAGGCGAGCGCGGAAGCAGCGAAGAACACCGCGACCGCGAGCCCCAGAGCGCCCTCGCCAAAGCCGAGCTCGCCCCGGATCTGGACGGCGAGCCCGCCCGTGAGGAAGCCGGGGAGCACCCCCGCGGTCGCGACCGCGACGGCGAGGAGCACGGCGGGCCGGCCCGATCCCCGGTTCTCCGCCGGTCCGCGCGACGCGAGGCGATGCCTTCGCCGACTCCGACGCATAGTTTGCAAAATAGTATCCACCGCGGACAACAAGAGAAGCATTACGAAGATCATATCACGCTCGCTGACGTCCTCCCGTGCCGCTCCGAGGCGCTGCGTTCGGGGAGCATCTTGCCGTGTGGCGGTACGCCAGAGGGCCGAAAACGGCGGTTCGGCCGGGGCTTCTCGTGGGCGTCTGGTTTGCGCTAACGGTCCGGGTCGTTCGCCAGCAGCTCCGAGGCAGCCTCGGGCGTCAGCGGCTCGGAGAAGTGGTATCCCTGGGCCAGGTCGCACCCGAGCTCTTGCAAGCGCGCGAGCTGGCCGGCGTCCTCGATCCCTTCGGCGAGCACCTCCAGGCTCAGGGCGTGTGCGATGTCGATGATCGCCCTCAAGGTCGCCCTGTCTCCGGCGCCTTCCCCGATTTCACCGGTGAACGAGCGGTCTATCTTCAGGTAGTCGACAGGGAAGCGCTTAAGGTATGCGAGGGACGTGTAGCCGGTGCCAAAGTCGTCGATGGCGAGCCTGACACCCAAGGATTTGAGCTCGCGCATCATGCCCACAGTGGAAGGCACGTCCTCCATCGCCACGCTCTCGGTGATCTCGAGGACCAGGGCGTGCGGGTCCAGCCCGGTCTCCCGCAGGACCCCGGCGACCTCCTCGACGAGGTTGGAGTACCGGAGTTGCCTGACTGAGAGATTCACGCTCATGAACAGGGGGCTTTCGCCGACGCGTAGCCCTTGCCACTCTCTGGCCTGCCGGCAGGCCTCGTTCAAGACCCAGTTTCCCAGAGGGACGATCAGACCGGTCTCCTCGGCGAGGGGGATGAACCTGGCGGGGAGGATCAGACCGCGCTCGGGATGCTCTCACCTCACCAGCGCCTCGAACCCGAGGACGCGCCCACCCTCAGGCAGCACCACGGGCTGGTAGTAGACCCTGAGCTCTTCGCGCTCGATTGCCCGCCGGAGGTCGTTCTCGAGCTCCAGCCGCTCGCGCGCCCGGGCAGTCATGGCCGGCTCGAACACCTCGAAGTCGTCCTTGCCCTTGGCCTTGGCCCGGTACATGGCCAGGTTCGCGTTGCGCAGGAGGTCTCCCGGCTCCTCATCGGCGGAGCGGTTGAGGGCGATCCCAATGCTGGTGGTGACGACCACCTCCTGACCCTTCACGTAGAGAGGCGCCTGCAGCGCCTGAGCTATCCGCCCGGCTACCTGGATTGCGTCCCCCACGCCGCTTACGTCCTCCAGAAGGACGGTAAACTCGTCCCCGCCGAAGCGGGCGACGGTGTCTTCGGGCCGCAGGCAGTCTATGATCTTCGCGGCGACCGCGACGAGCAGCTCGTCCCCCGCCTCGTGCCCCAGAGAATCGTTCACGACTTTGAAGTTGTCCAGGTCGGTGACCAGCACCGCGACCGTGCTCCCCTGCCGCAACGCCCGGGTCAGGGCGTGCTCCACCCGGTTCATGAAGAGTGCGCGGTTGGGTAGTCCCGTCAGGGGATCGTGGAACGCCTGGTGCGCGAGCTGCCTCTCGAGAGCCCTACGCTCTGTGGTGTCCCGGCAGTTGAGGACGAACCCGCGCACGTCCGGATCCTGCATGCAGTTGTTGGCGCTTGCCTCGAGGTAACGCCAGGAGCCGTCCGCACGCCTGCAACGGAACTCTATCTGCGGGACGAAGCCCGGGGTCTCGAGCCCCTCGGCGAAGACGCTCTTCAGCCGTCCCACATCGCCCGGGTGCAGGAACTCGAAGATGCTCCGGCCGATCACTTCTTCGGGCACGTGTCCCATGACCCGCTCGATCGCCGGGCTCACGTAGCGTACGACGCCGTTCTCTTCGAGCACGGCGATGATGTCGGTGGCGTTCTGGACCAGCGATCCCAGGTGCGCCTCGCTCCGGCGCCGGTGCAGGTCCTCGGCGAGGGCGACGCTGTCCAGCGCGAGCGAGACCTGGGAGCTTAGAGTCTGGAAAGCCTCTTCGAGCTCCGCGGAGAACTGAGAGCCTGAGGCCACCACGATAGCGCCGTCGGGTCCCTCCCCGCCGGCCAGCGGGCACACGAGGATCGACTCGTGCCCGGGATCTCCGTCCAGGATCCTCCCCAGAACGGTCGCGTCGGTGCCTTGAACCTTGACGTATTGCCCCGCGATCAAGGACGCGTAGAGGTTGTCGGGGAGATCGCTCAGATCTATTCGGGTGCCTTCTATTCCTCCCCCCGCATCGCCGGCAGCGGCTGCCACGACCAGGTCCTCCCCCAGGCCCATGGCGATGTAGGCCCTCCTGGGCCCCGGTCTGTCTTTCATCAGCTCCATGGACGCTTCAAGGGTCGCCGCGTTGATGTCCTCCCGGTTCAAGGCTCCCACCAGCATGGCGCCGGCCTCTCTGAGGATCTTCTCGCGGACCACGGCGCGCTCGTGCCTGCGCATGAAGCCCGCCAGCCGCACCAGCACGAGCAGGAAAATGATCACCGATCCTCCGACGATCACGGGCGCTTCGACAGGCTCCCCACGCGCCGCCTGGACCGCCAGCACCCCCGGCGCCGCCAACGACGCCACCGCGAGCAGGGCGATCCGCCACCAGGTCAACCT
>JAIVIG010000221.1 GCA_020200675.1 Actinomycetota bacterium | reverse complement strand
CTTTACGACTATGGTGCAACCCGCGGCTAAGGCCGGGGCCAGCTTGAAGGTGAGCAGGAGGAGCGGCGAGTTCCACGGGATGATGGCCCCGACTACGCCTATGGGCTCGCGCCGGGTGTAGACGAAGAAGTTCGGCTTGTCGGAGGGGATGGTCTCGCCCTTGATCTTGTCCGCTGCCCCCGCGAAGTAGTAGTACCACTCCGACAAAGCATTGAGCTGCCCGCTCATCTCCCGCAGGAGCTTGCCGTTGTCCGTGCTCTCGACCTCGGCGATGTCGTCGGCGTTCTCCGCGAGGAGGTCGGCGAGGCGCCGGATCAAACGCGCCCTCTCGGTGCCGGTCATCTTGCCCCACGGTCCCTCGTCGAAAGCCCGGCGAGCGGCCCGCACCGCGGCGTCCACGTCCTCTTCGCCCGCCTCGGGCGCCGTGGCCTAGACCTTTCCCGTATAGGGGTTGGTGCTCTCGAAGGTCTTGCCGGAGCGGGCGTCCACCCCTTCGCCCCCGATAAGCATCTTGTACTCGCGAACCTCGTCGGTCTTCGGCGTCTCGATCAACTGGCTCTGCATTCCCCCTCCTCCTTCGATGGTGCGTCGAAAATCTCACCTAACCCGTTTGTATGGTAAGTAGCGTTGATTTTAGGGTCAACCGATTGTCATGGAAGAGCCTGGCCGTTCCCCGATGCGCGAGAACCCGGGTCTGTAACTAAGGGAGAGAAGGGGCGTCTTCGGCGGTCGCGGGGCGCCCCTTCTCTTCTGCTACGAAGCTTCGGCGAGCCTCTGGCGTGTCTCTTCGACATCCATACCCGAGAGGCGGAGCAAATTCTCACCGAGGATCTTGCGCTTGGCCTGTTCGGTTAACTGTGGGTAGCCGTAGCCCTCCACCAAGTCCTGCGGGATCTCGAAGTTCCAGAAAGCGTCGAGTGCCCACTTAGGGTGCCAGATCGGGGTCTCCGAACCGTAAATGATCTTGTCTTCCCCGCACCAAAACATCAGCTTGCCGATCCACTCGGCAAACTGTCTCGGGGAGCGCACGACGAAGTTGATCGTGGCCGCTATCGAAGCATATAAATTCGGATACCTTACGAGCTGCCAGCAGGTCTCGTCTATGAACGGCAGCCCGACGTGGAAGATAACGAAATTTATGTCCGGGAAGTTGGCCGCTGCCCCGTCCATGTCCCACGTCTGGGTCGCCTCTATCGGCTGCGGCCCGAGCGGGACGCCCTTGTGGACCCCGATGAGGTTGATCCCGAGCTCCTGCGCCTTCTCGTAGATGGGGAAAGCAATCTTCGGGTCGTCCATACGCCAGGGGAAGGGCTCACCGTAGTCGTAGCGGACGTTGTAGAACTTGAACGCCTTCGCTCCGTACTCCTTGACCTGCACCTCCATCTCGTCCAGCGCCTTCTTGCCCTCCAGCGGGTTGACCGTCCCCCAGAAGACCGTCCGGTCCGGGTTCTCCTGCATGAGCTCCACGCACCGCTCCCAGGGTGAGAGACCGTCCTTGAAGAGGTCCGTGAGCGGCAGTGGCATGGCGACGAGCATGTCCGTGTCCGACTCCTCGAAGACCATCCGTGCGATCTCCGCCGTGCTCCACTCCTTGAGGAACTCGTCCGCCGAGAGCTTTGGCTCATTCTCGGGGGTGAGGACGTTGTGAAAGGCAAACAGGTGCTGGCGGAACAATTCGCCCGCGTTCCCGATGGCGTTGGACGGGTCGAAGTTGAACGGATGGGCCACGCAGTCGAAGACCAGCACGTCGTCCTTGATCATTGCGCCTCTCCTCTCAGCCGGGCCTCGCGCAGCGGCGCCAACTGCTCCAGCGGCATTCGCAACTTCTCGCGGGCCGCGCCGCTCATCCTCTCCAGTGTCCACGTCGGGTCCCAGACGACCTCTACCTCCACGCTCTCCACTTCCGGCAGTCCGCCGACCTCCTCCTCGACCATCTCCAGAAGGCGCGAGGCGAACGGGCACCAGCCGGTGGTGAGGACCATCTCTATCTTCACGTCCCGGTCCCGGATGTCGATGGACTCGATCAAACCCATATCGACCACGCTTATCTTGCGGTCCCGGCAGCACGGATCGTAGCAGTTATCCAGCGCCCGGATCACGCCCTCCCGGCTCGGGAAAGCCTCACTAGCAGAGCCCACAACCCTCTCCATACTCCTCCTCTCCCGGAGGCCCCACGCCTCCAAATAACGAGGACTGCAGACTATCTGCGTCCCACCCCAGTGTCAACGAAAATACGTGACGGCTACTAGCCCCTGCGGTATACTCTGCGCCCGAAACAGGCCGACGTAGCTCAGCTGGTAGAGCAGCTCACTCGTAATGAGCAGGTCAGCGGTTCGAGTCCGCTCGTCGGCTCTTTTAGATCAACTTAAATAAGCTGAATACGCGGAATAAAGAGAGCCCTCGGTAACGAGCCGGGGGCCTTCTGACACCACTGAGCAGGTCGAGGCTCTTCAGGCCCGGCTCGTCTTCGAC
>JAIVIG010000482.1 GCA_020200675.1 Actinomycetota bacterium | reverse complement strand
CCCAATTGGACGTCGCCCTTCGGCCGGCCAGGAGTCCGGCGTCGGCGAGGACTTCGGCGCCGTTGCACACGGAGACCACAGTCCCGCTCCCTTCGGCGTGTTCCCTTAGTGGTCTATGACTGAACTTCTTTGATGCGTTCTCCTTTCGCGGTAAGGTCTTTTGGTGGATGTCGTATCGTCGCAGAAGGGAGGGCTTGTTACATGCCCAGTCAAAGTCCGTTCCGCATCGAACCCACTGAGGGTGAGGGCGTCGTTCTGCGCAAGCGCGCCGCTGCTCACACCGCTGCTCACTGGGAGGTGGTTCGCGCCAGGATCGTCCTTTTGGCCTCAGAGGGAACCTCCAACAAGGAGATCGCAAAGAGGCTGGACACCACACCCCAGACGGCCTGTAAGTGGCGCAAGCGCTTCTATGAGGAGGGGTTAAGTGGACTGGAGGATAGACCCCGCTCCGGCAGACCGCCAGCCTTTTCCCCCTTCGGTGAGGGTGGAGGTGAAGGCGCTGGCTTGTGAGCTTCCGGCGATCAGCGGCGTTCCCTTGAGTCGCTGGAGCGCTCAGGAAGTAGCGCGGGAGACGATGGAGCGGGGCATCGTCGCGTCGATCTCGGGTACTACCGTCTGGAGGTGGCTTTCCGAAGATGCCATCCGGCCCTTCTATCATCGCTCCTGGATCTTCCCCCGAGACCCCGACTTTGCGTATAAAGCCGGAAGGGTATTGGACCTCTACGAGGGTAGATGGGAGGGTGAGGCTCTCGGAGAAGGAGAATACGTTATCTCCGCCGACGAGAAGACCTCCATCCAGGCCCGTAACCGCTGCCACCCCACCTTGGCAGCCGACGAAGATCGGCTCATGCGAGTGGAGCACGAGTACGAACGAAGGGGAGCGTTAGCCTACCTGGCCGCTTGGGATGTGCATCGAGCGAAGCTCTTCGGGCGCTGCGAGCCGAAGAACGGCATCGAGCCCTTCGGTCGGTTGGTAGATGAGGTGATGAGAGAGGAGCCCTATGCTTCGGCTGATCGCGTGTTCTGGATTGTGGACAACGGCTCCTCGCATCGGGGTGAGAGATCGCTCAAGCGCCTTCAGGGAGAGTGGCCCAACCTGCGGCTTGTTCACCTTCCTACTCATGCCTCCTGGCTCAACCAGATCGAGATCTACTTCTCGGTAGTCCAACGCAAGGTCCTCACTCCCAACGACTTCGCCGACCTCGATAAGTTGGCCGAACGCCTCATCGCCTTTCAGGAACGTTACGAGCAAGCCGCCGAGCCTTTCAGCTGGAAGTTCACTCGCCATGATCTCGACCGGCTCCTCTCTCGGCTCCTCGAGCATCAATCGCTCATCTCCTCATCCTCCGCTGCATGACCGTGGCGAGCATCAAGGAAATTCCGAATGCGACCACTAAGACTGATAGCAGCAGACGCACCATCAAGCTATCTAGAGCAGCTCGGCTAAAGCGATCCACCAGTTTGTGGCATGATTGGAGGCTAGACACTACAGGCCAAGAGGAGGAGAGCTTTCGTCCTCATGCGAGGTCCCAAACCACCACCGATCATGCTCACGCCTACTCAACGAGAGACCCTACAGCGTCTTGAGCGCCGCCAGAGAAGCTCTCAACAGCTAGTGCGCCGGGTGCGGGTCGTCCTCGAGGCCGCTTCTGGCGCCAGCAATACTCGGATAGCCGGGCTCTTGGGCATCGACCGTGGCCAGGTGCGCACCTGGCGCAAGCGCTGGCTCGGGTGCGCACCGCGGCTAATAGCCGCCGAGGAGGAAGCGAAGGAGAAAGCGGGCGAGGACGTAGACGACGACAGGAGTAGTAATGGCGTTCTCATCACGGAGGTGGTGGAAGAGGTACTCGCCGACGAGCCCCGCCCCGGAACGCCTCCGACCTTCGGCCCGGAGCAGATCTGTCGGATAGTCGCTTTGGCGTGCGAAGATCCACGGGAGGAGTCCGGGCGGCCGATCACGCACTGGAGCAGCGCGGAGTTGGCCGATGAAGCGATCGAACGCGGGATAGTACAGAGCATCTCGGCCCGCAGCGTGGGGCGTTTTTTGGGGAGAGGCGGATCTGAAACCCCACAGGATGCGCTACTGGATGAACAACGAGCGGGCCAAAGAGCCTGAGGTCTTTGATCGGGAGGTCGGGGCCGTCTGCGACTACTACGCCGATGCGCTACGTCTACACGAAGAAGGCGTGCATTTGGTCTCAACCGACGAGAAGAGCGGCATCCAGGCCTTAGAGCGCCTCCATCCGGCACAGCCGATGCGAGCAGGCCAGCGAAGCTGCGAGCGCCAGGAGCACGAGTACAAGCGCCACGGCACCAGGTGTTTGTTCGCCAATTTAGAGGTGGCAACAGGCCATATGATAGCTCCCTCCATAGGGCCTACCCGCACCAATGAGGATTTCGCCTCTCACATCCAGAAGACCATCGCCACCGATCCGGAAGCCGAATGGGTCTTTGTAGTGGACCAACTGAACAT
>JAIVIG010000299.1 GCA_020200675.1 Actinomycetota bacterium | reverse complement strand
GCATCGCCAGCACCGACGCTATGGCGAGGCGCTGCTTCTGCCCGCCGGAAAGGGTCGCCGGCTGGCGTCCTTCGAACCCGTCGTACGCATCAGCGGTCTCGGCTACCGCTACCGGGGACAGAGCAAGGCTGCTCTGCGGGATGTGGATCTCGAGGTCGGCGAGGGCGAGTTCGTGATCGTCATGGGAGCGTCGGGGGCGGGGAAGAGCACCCTTTGTGTCTCACTGAACGGGCTCATCCCGAACTTCCTGCGCGGTCGGATGGACGGGGAAGTGCGGATCCGGGACCGCTCTACCCGCGAGGGCAAGGTGGGGGAGTTCGCCCGCGAGGTGGGCCTCGTCTTCCAGGACTTCGAAGCCCAGCTCTTCTCCACGAACGTCGAGCTGGAAGTCGCCTTCGGACCGGAGAACTTTCAGGTCGAGCACGAAGAGATGGTCCGGCGCGTGCGCGACGTGCTCCAGCGGGTACGCCTCGACGGGTTCGAAGGACGCCAGCCGGCGACCCTTTCCGGCGGGCAGAAGCAGCGCCTCGCCATAGCGTCGGTGCTGGCGATGCAGCCGCGCATACTGTGCCTGGACGAGCCCACCACGGACCTCGACCCGGTGGGGAAGCTGGGGGTGTTCGAGATCGCCGAGGAGCTCAGGAGCGGGGACGACGTCACGCTCATCGTCGTCGAGCACGAGACCGAGGAGACCCTGGACGCCGACCGGATCGTAGTCCTGCAAGACGGCGCGGTGGTCCGGGACCGGCCGACACGCGAGGTCCTGAGCGACGTGGAACTCCTGGAGGAGACCGGGATTATGCCGCTGCAAGTTGCCCGCTTTTTCCACGATCTCGGCACACCACGAGAACGATTGCCCCTGACGCCCGAAGAAGGGGCCGAGCAGTTCCGGCAGCGGAACTTGCGAGTAGACCCGGAGCGCCGCGAGGAGTTGACCTCGGCGGATAGTGCGCGGGAGGAGAGCTACAGCGAACCACTGATCGAGGTCAAGAGCTTGACCTATCGCTACCCGAACGGAGTGGTGGCCCTGGAGGGAGTAGACCTGGAGGTAAGACAGGGGGAGTTTCTCGCCGTCCTGGGGCAGAACGGATCGGGGAAGACCACCCTCGTCAAGCATTTCAACGGTTTGCTGAAGCCCACGGAGGGCGACGTTCGGGTAGGAGGGGTGGAGACAGCTAAACAGGGAATACGCCGACTCGGTCAGCGAGTCGGTTACGTCTTCCAGAACCCGGACCACCAGATCTTCTCGGACACTGTAGCCGAGGAGGTGGGATTCGGGCCGAAGATACGGGAGATGGAAAAGGATGAGATCGAGGAGCGGGTCAAGGAGGCCCTCTCCGCCGTGGGGCTCGAAGGTTACGAAGAAGAAGATCCGTTCGGGCTCACCAAAGGTGAGCGACAGCGGGTCGCGGTGGCCGCAGTTCTGGCCGTCCGGCCGGAGGTCTTGATTCTGGACGAGCCGACTACGGGCCTGGACTACGCCGGGCAGAAGAGCATGATGGAGCTGGTTAAACGCCTGAACGAGGCGGGCTCCACGATAATCATCGTGACCCACACCATGTGGGTAGTCGCCGAGTACGCTCACCGGGCAGTGGTCGTCCGGGACGGGAAGGTTATTCTGCAAGGGACCGTCAGGGAGGTCTTCGCCAAGGAAGAGGAGCTGCGGGACGCTTCCTTGAGACCCCCGCATATCGTCTCTTTAGGCAACTCTTTGGGGTTCGCCGCCCTTTCGGTGGAGGAGATGCTGAAGGTGACGGAGGAGGCATAGATGAACCCGTCCCTGTACCTCGACCGGGACACGTGGATCCACCGCCTGGATCCCAGGACGAAGATGTTCCTGTTGGTAGGGATGTTTGCGCTGCCGTTTGTTTTCCTGGACCCGCTCTACGAGCTGGCCGTGCTCGTGCTGGTGCTCTTCTTTGGGTATCTGGCGAGGGTTTTGGAGAACCTCCGGCGTATCTGGTTCATCCTGGTTACTATCGCCGTCTTCACGATCATCCTGTGGTCCGTCTTCGGTGGTGGAGAGACGCCGCTCTTCCTCTTCGTGGAGTGGGAGGCCCTACTCTACAGCATCAGTATCGCGTTGCGCATAAACATAACAATTATCGCGGGCATGATCTTCCTCTCTACCACCCGCAACGAGGAGATAGCGACAGGGCTGGCCCGGCTCGGTATCCCCTACCGGTTCGCTTTCGCGGTCTCGACGGCTCTGCGCCTGGTCCCGACGATAGCGGCCACGGGCTCGACCATCAGCCAGGCCCAGCGCTCGCGCGGGCTCGACCTCGAGTCCGGCAACATCCTGGAGCGCATCCGCAAGTACGTGCCGCTCCTGGTGCCGGTCTTCATCTCGACCATCCGCTCGACGAACGTCTTCTCCATGGCGCTGGAGTCCAAAGGGTTCGGAGCCAGCTCCGGGCGCACTTTCTTTCTGCAGATCTCCTTCGGACGGCGGGACGTGCTGGTCCTGGTGGCGTTCGTGGCCCTTTTGGCGGGAGCGATAGCGCTGCGCACGGCAGGATACGGGGAGCTGGAGGGCTTCGTCAGGTAGGGTCGGGATAAGCGAGCTTTAAAGGAGGCTTGGGATGA
The DNA here is from genome assembly GCA_020200675.1 of Actinomycetota bacterium. GTDB lineage: Bacteria > Actinomycetota > Rubrobacteria > Rubrobacterales > Rubrobacteraceae > Rubrobacter_F. The sequence continues at coordinate 12,737 of JAIVIG010000299.1, read as the reverse complement.
AGGAAATCTTCACGATGTGGCGGTACACCCAGATGGTGGTGCTCGTGGCGCTGAGCGCCGCGATCTACGCGGCGGTCCTGATCCCGCTAAAAAGTTTCCCTATAGTTCCGGGCTTTATCGAGATCCGGCCGGCCAACGCGTTCCCGATAGTCTTCGGGCTTCTGTTCGGTCCGGCGGGAGCCTGGGGTTCGGCGATAGGAAACCTTATAGGTGACTTCTTCGGAACTTTGAGCCTGGGGAGCATCGCGGGGTTCGTGGGGAACTTTTTCCTGGCCCTGTTGCCATACAAGCTGTGGAGCGCGTACTTCCGGCGCGGGGAGAACATGGAGCAGAACGTGGACTCCGGCAAGAAACTCGGGGTATACGTGGCCGTGACCGTTCTGGCCTCGGTGGTCTGCGCCCTCATAATAGCCTGGTGGATCGAGCTGCTGGGGCTCGTTCCGTTCACGGTCGGCCTGATCTCCATCACCTCGAACAACGCCATAATGGCGCTGATATTGGGTCCGATCCTGCTGCTCGCCCTCTACCCCCGGGTGAAGCGCTTCGGGCTCCTCTGGACGGAGATAATGGATCCCGAGGAGGTCTCGGCCCCGAGGAACCAGACTTTGGGCAACGTGCTGGTGTGGGTCGGGGGCATCGGCGGCGCGGTAGTGGGCCTGATATTTTCGCTCTCCGGCGCTACCTTCGGGGGGCTGGGCATAGGACTCGGGGTCGCGCTTTTCCTCGTCCTGATCCTGGTAGGAACCTTCTTGCTCGGCGGGCGGGAGCAGGTCGAGGCCGCCCAGGAGATGATGGTCGCCGAAGAGGGCGAATCCGAGAGCGCAAGATAAAGGGAACACCGTGCAGAGTGGATCCATCGTAAAAGACCCGGCGCTCGCTCCGGAGGGGCACAGGAAGATAGACTGGGCCGCCCGGCACTCGCCGGTCCTGAATGCCGTCCGGGAGAAGTACCTCAAGGACGGGAGCTTCGAGGGCCTCGGAGTAGGCGTCGCCCTCCCGATAGAGGCCAAGACGGCCTACCTTACGGTGGTGCTGGCCGAGGCCGGGGCCGACGTGGCCGTGGCCGCCCCGGGACCCTACTTCGTGCAGGACGACGTGGCGGCGGCCCTGGCGGAGCGGGGTGTAACGGTCTACGCCTCCTCTCAGAACCCGCCGGAGGAGGCCGACCGGGAGCTCGAACGGGTGCTGGATCGGGCCCTGGACGGCAAGCCCGCCGTCCTCATAGACGACCGGGCGGGGCTCGTGCGGCTCGCGCACACCACGCGCCGCAACCTGTTGGAAGGGGTGCGCGGCGCCTCGGAGGAGACGACGAGCGGGGTGGCGAAGTTTCGGGCGATGGAGCTGGAGGGCGTCCTGGAGTTCCCGGTCATCGCCGCTAACGATGCCCGGTGCAAGTATCTCTTCGACAATCGCTACGGCACCGGCCAGTCCACCCTGACGGCGATCATGCAGAACACGAACCTGATGGTCGGCGGCAAGCGCGTCATCGTCCTGGGCTACGGGTGGTGCGGCAAGGGCATCGCCCGCTACGCCGCGGGCCTGGGCGCCAGGGTGACGGTCTGCGAGGTAGACCCTGTGCGGGGACTCGAGGCGTACGCCGACGGGTTCGACGTCCTGCCGGCCTCTGTGGCGGCAGAGATAGGGGAGGTGTTCATCACGGCCACTGGGAGCCGGGATGTGCTCGGCGTTACGCACTTCGAGCGGATGCGGGACGGCGCGATCCTGGCGAACGCCGGCGCGGTGGACGAGGAGATAGACACGGTGGGCCTGGCGGAGGCAGCTTCGGAGACCCGCGAAGTCCGGCGCAACGTCGAAGAGTTCGTCTTGTCCGATGGCCGAATGCTGCATCTCCTCGGGCACGGCATGGTGGTCAACTTGACAGCCGGCGATGGTCACCCGGTCGAGATCATGGACCTCACCTTCGCCATCCAGGCCCTCTGCGCCCACCACCTGGCGAACGACTACAAGTCGATGGCACCTGCCGTGCACCTGCTCCCGAAAGAGATAGACGACGAGGTCGCCCTCATAAAGCTGAACGCCGTGGGCATGGGAGTGGACGCCTTAACCCCGGAGCAGGAGGAGTTCTTGCGGGGCTGGCGGGACTGAAGGAGCCGGAAGCTTCGCCGCTACAGCGGACGCGTCGCGACGCCTCCTGAGTTCGCCACGAGCAGATGCCGGTCGGGGACCTGTCGCCAGCCGACGTCCCCGTCGAGGCGCTCGGAGGCGACTACGATCGCGTTTGGGAAGGCTTCGCCTCCCTCGACAAAGTACAGGGAGTTGCCCGGCCCCTCCGTGGAGTAGCGAGAAAAGGCCATCGCTTCTCCGTCCGTTACACCGAGGTTTAGCGAGGCGTAAATCCCGAGCTCCATGCAGAGTGTCGAGACGAGTTGAACGGTCTCGGCTGTCGCTTCGGCTAGAGTGCCGGAGTCTCCGGGACTGGTCTTTGCGTCGCGCAGTCGATCGAGGAGGAAGGCGAAGATGGTCTCGGAGTCCGTCACGCCCAGGAGCTCCGAGTACGAGGTGTCGCTCAAGGCGTCGCGCAGGGGGCGCATGACCTTCTGTCGGAAGTTCTTTATGGCGCCGTTGTGGGCGAAGAGGTAGGGGCCTGAGGCGAACGGGGGGACGCCGCTCTCTTCCGCGGGGAGACCCGGGGTCGCGCTACGGACGGCGGCGAGGACGGTAGCGGAGCGCACCTTGGGCGCTATGCTGGCGAAGCTCCTGTCGGCCCAGATCGGGGCGTTAGACCGGTAGACGGCGGGCTCGTCGTCTACCTCCGGCGCGTACCAACCGGCCCCGAACCCGTCCGCGTTAACCACCCCGCTCATCATCTCCTTCGGCGCATAGCTCTGGACGAGCAGGGAATGCTCCGGCTCCAGGACGAGCGACGAGAGCGGGGTTTGTTCCTTACCCAGGTAGGCGGCGATGCGGCACATTTTAGCTGTCAGCTTTCAGCATTCAGCCGTCAGCTCCTTCGCCGGTGGCACACTGCCCTTCAAGATAGGGATTCTTCCAGGGGACGCATCGGGTAAGGCGGTTTCTGTGGTGGAGAAGCCTCGAAGTCGACACGAGCTTCGGCCACTCTGTTCTTGCTGATAGCTGATGGCTGACTAGCCGGATTTCGCGCAGCGAAATCCGACAAACAGCTGGCGCCGTATTGGGTAGTCCCAGTTGCGGAAGGTGTTGCGCATTGCGCCGGGGCGTGTGGCCCACGAGCCGCCGCGCAGGACCTTGTAGTCTGGCCCGAAGAAGATCTCGGAGTACTCCCTGTAGGGAAAGGCCTCGAAGCCCGGGTAAGCGTACAGGTCCGAACAGGTCCACTCCCACACGTCCCCGATCATGCCCAGAACACCGTAGGCGCTCGCCCCTTCGGGGTACGCCCCGACCTCCGCCGCCCCGAACGCCAGCTGGTCGAGGTTTGCGTGTGCGGGGGTCGGCGCCTCGTCGCCCCACGAATAAAGCCTCTTGGTCCCCGTATCGGGGTCCCAAGAGGCCGCCTTCTCCCACTCCGCCTCCGTCGGGAGGCGTTTGCCGGCCCACCGGGCGTACGCGTCAGCCTCGTACCACGAGACGTGCACGACCGGCGCCGCGGGGTTCAGGGGCTCGTCGAAGCCGAACCTCTCCGTCCACCAGCTGTGCGGCTCGGGCTGGTACCAGTGCATCGGCGTGTCGATGCGCTCCTCTTTGATGTATTCCCAACCGGCAGGACTCCAGAGCTTCGGCCTTTCGTAGCCCCCGTCTTCGACGAACCGCAGGTAGGCCGCGTTGGTTACGGGGGTCGTGTCGATGAGGAAGCCGGGGAGGTCCATTGCGTGCGCGTTGCGTTCGTTGTCCAGGGCCACGGCGCGGTCGTCGGTGCCCATGAGGAACTCGCCGCCCGGTATGGGGACCATCTCCCGCTCGGGTGCTCTACCCGACGGGAGCTCGACGCGCGGCTCGGGCTTGTAGCCTTCGCCCCTCTTGAGCTGGAGGGTCTGGAGCATGGTCTCGTTGTGCTGGTACTCGTGTTGGACGATCAGCTCGTAGATGAAGCCGTCTTTGAGTAGCGGGTCGTCCCCGTCGAGGTCCGCGTCTTCTAACATCTCGAGGACCGCTTTGCGGACGGCGTCGAGGTAGAGTTCGGCGTCTTTGCGGTTTAGCAGGTTCAACGACGGGCGTTCCTCGCGAGGGTGCAGGGAGGCGTCGTACATGTCGTAGAGTTCTCGCTTGGAGAGTACTTTGCCGTGGGCTTTATGCAGCAGCCACAGCTCCTCGTAGTTGGCGATGTGGCCGTAGTCCCAGATCAGGGGGCTCATGATCTGGTCGTGCTGCGCGACCAGATCCTCCTCGGAGACCGGCCCCAGCAAGAACCGCGTTCTCTCCCTCGCTTCCTCCAGCTTTCCGGCAAGAACGTCCTTGGATACCGCGTCACGAGTTTCCATAACGTTTTATGTTAGTCGCCTATTTACTCACGTCAAGGCCGAACCGCCCGTTCGGCGCGAGACCCGGGCGAGGCCCATTTCCGCGACCGTGGCCGTAAGGGTAGCCGGTCGACGTTGTCTGTTAAATATTCGTAAATTACTGTAGAATCCGCGCACTTTTCGTGTGGAAGATTGGGTGGCGAGTTGAACGTTTTAGGCTTTCCAAGAGTGCTTCTGAGTCGCCGGGATTGGGTTTACCTGCTCAGTCTCCTGATCCCTTTCGTCCTCTACAACCTCGCGCTAAAGGTCTATGTCCTCGCTGCTCGGCCCAGCGGCGTCGGGCTCGTCGAGGCTCTGCACCTGATGCGGTCGGACATCTTCTTCAACTTTGGGTACGCGTTGCTCTGGATCGGGCTCTTCGCCGCGGCGAGGAGAGGACTCTCGCGCCGGGTTGTGGTGGTCCTCTTTCACGTGGTAACGATGATCGTGGTGCTCGTGAACACGTGCGCCTACCAGTACCTCCTGGAGACCGGCACCACGCTCGACTACGCCATCGTCGCCGAGTGGATCCCGAAGTTCGGCGAGCTCACGCCGATCCTCGTCGGCGATGTCTCGCTCCTGGTCTGGGGGCTCCTCGCCGCCGCTCTCTTCTACGTGGCTTTAGGTCCCGCCCTCGTGACATGGGTCATCGAGCGATGGCGGGGGTGGCCGAAGAAGTCTCCGGCGAGGACGACCGGGGCACCAATCTTGTTGGGTTCCCTGGGGGTCTGTCTCCTGGCGTTCGGTTTCGGCTCGCTCTCGCTGCTGACCGGTCCCGCCGCCCTGGCAAGAGATCCGGTCGTCAACCTGATCCTGACGGGGGTCGAGGAGGCGACCCTCAACGAGGGCGATCCCGGCGCCGACCCGGCCGTCGAGCACCCGGCCGCGAACGCTACCCTCGCCGAGACGCTCGGGACCGAGAAGCGCAACGTCGTCCTGATCCACCTGGAGTCGACCCGCGCGCAGTCGGTCACGCCCTACAACGAGGACCTCGAGACCACGCCCTTTCTGGACGAGTTGTCTCGCTCCTCGGGCAGCCTCCTTGCCGAGCGGTCCTACACGCCCGTTCCTCGCTCTTCCAAGGCAAGCGTCTCGGTCAACTGCGGGATCGAGCCACCCCTTTACCCGGGCCCCGAGTTCGAGCCGGGCGGCGTCCCGGCCCGGTGCCTCCCCGCCCTTCTGAGGGAGCAGGACTACAGCACCGTCTTCTTCGCCTCGACGGCCAACAACATGGACAACTTCGGCGACGTCGTCCAGGGTTTCGGCTACGAGGAGTTCTACCCGGTCGAGACCATGGATAAGGAGGGCTTCCAGGTGACCAACACGTTCGGCTACGAGGACGACATCATGCTGGAGCCGAGCGAAGAGTGGCTGAAAGAGCGGGGGGACGAGCCTTTCCTGGCCGAGTACTTCACCGGCACGGGGCACTACGGCTACGAATGCGTTCCGAACCGTTACGGGTACGAGTCCTTCTCGGAGAACGAGGAGCTCGACCGCTACCAGAATTGTATCCGCTACCTGGACTTCTTCGTGAAGAACCTCATCGACCAGTACAAGGAGATGGGACTCTACGAGGATACGATCTTCGTAATCTTCGGCGACCACGGCGAGGGATTCGGCGAGCACGGCCGCTCCATGCACGGCGACACCCCCTACGAGGAGGGTCTTCACGTCCCGCTCATCATCCACGACCCCAGGCGGTTCGAGAATGCGGAGCGGGTCGAGGGGCTCTCGAGCCAGCTCGACATCCTGCCGACCGTGCTGGAGATGCTCGGCTACGAGGTAAGAAACGGGGAGTATCCGGGCTACTCGCTGCTGCGCGAGCCACCCGAAGATCGCACCTTGAGGTTTAGCTGCATCACCAAACGCACCTGTATGGCGAGCATAAAGGGTTACGAGAAGTACATCTACCACTACGAGAACCAGCCCGACCAGCTCTTCGACCTCTCCGAAGACCCCCTCGAACAGAACGACCTCGCGGGCAGCCTGAGCAGCGAAGAGATAGACCAGCGGCGCCAGGAACTACTCGATTGGCAGTCCCGGGTCAACGCCGTGTACGGCGGCGAATAGCGCCCGTCCTGCGCTCCCCGACGGTGGGACCGCCCCCTCCGCTATTGCGCTACCCGCAGCACGATCTTGCCGCGCCCGTGCCCGGACTCCAGACGCTCGTGCGCCTTGCCGACCTCGTCGAGGGCCAGTGCCTCATCCACCAGGGGTTTTACCTGGCCGTGCTCAATGAGACGGGTCATCTCGTCGAGCCTCGCCCGCTCTCGCGCGGGAAGGACGCCGTAGAGTACCTGATTCTTCTGGTAGAGTGGCGTCTACGCCAAGGCCCGCGGTATCGTCGAGGGCCGTCTCCGTCACGTCGTCCTGCGTGTAGTCTATGGCGACGTCGACGCCCAGAGCTGTGAGGGTCTGCTGGTTGTCGGTGCCGGCCGTCGCCAGGACGCGGGCTCCGGCGGCTTTGGCGATCTGGACGGCGAACGAGCCCACGCCCCCCGCGCCGCCCTGGACCAGGATGGTCTCTCCGAGCCTCAAGCCCAGGCGCCTTACGAGAGCCTCGTAGGCCGTGCCCCCGGCCAGGGGGACGGCGGCGGCCTCTTCGTGGGAGAGGGAGGTCGGCTTCTTCGCCACTATGTCCGCGTCGGCGACGTTGTACTCGGCGTAGGCGCCGTTGGAGCCGGGGCCGAAGATCTCCGGCGTGTAATACACCTCGTCGCCAGGGGCGAGGTCCGCGACGCCCGGCCCGACCTCCTCGACTACGCCGGAGACGTCCGCGCCCAGGATCACCGGCGGCTCGAGACCGGCGAAGGAGCCGTCGGCCCTTAGCTTGGTATCTATGGGGTTGGTCCCGGCGGCCAGGACTCTCACCAGGACCTGCCCCGGACCGGGGGCCGGACTCTCGATGTCGTCGCGCTCCTCGAAGAGCTCCGGGCCTCCGAACTTCGGCGTTACCATGGCTCGCATACGAGATTCCTTTCCTCATTGAACGTACGTCCTCCCCTCTATGCCCGCGCCTCGCCGTGACAAACAGGCCCCCGGCGCTCTCCGTCTGGTGGTATGCTCCGGGTTGGGGAACCGAAGGGTTCGAGCGGCAGTGCAGAGGAGGTTGTGGCTTATGCAGGAGACCAGGCAGAAGGGCCGGGAGGTCAAGAACCTCATTGGGGGCCGCTGGGAAGAGGGCAACGGGCGCGCCACCGAGCCGGTCTACGACCCGGCGACGGGCGAGGTCGTCGCCGAGACGCCTCTGAGCACGGCCGAGGACCTGAACCGGGCGGTCGAGAAGGCTGACGAGGCCTTTCCGAGGTGGGCGGCGACGCCGGTAGTCGAGCGGGCGCGCGTGCTCTTCCGCTTCAAGATGCTGCTAGAAGAGCATTCCGAAGAGCTCCGGGACCTCGTGACGCTGGAGAACGGGAAGGACTTTAAGGATGCCGCCGGTGAGGTACGGCGCGGCATCGAGGTCGTCGAGTTCGCCTGCGGGATGCCGACGCTGATGATGGGCGAGACGGTGCGCGACGTGGCTCGCGGGGTGGACAACGCCTCCTACCGCTACCCGCTGGGGGTGGTAGCGGCGATCACACCGTTCAACTTCCCGTGCATGGTGCCCCTGTGGACCCTCCCGGTCGCCATCGGCGCCGGCAACGCGTACATCCTGAAGCCTTCGGAGCGTACGCCCTTGTCCGCGGTGCGGCTCGGGGAGCTCTTGCAGGAGGCGGGGCTTCCGGACGGGGTCTTCAACATCGTCAACGGGGCGCGTGAGGCGGTGGATGCGATCCTCGAGCATCCCGGCATAAAGGCCGTCTCGTTCGTCGGGTCCAAGCCGGTCGCCGAGCACGTCTACAAGGGCGGCACGGCGCACGGCAAGAGGGTGCAGGCGTTGGCGGGGGCGAAGAACTCCATGATCGTGCTGCCCGACGTCGTTTTGGACAAGGCCGTCGACAACATAATCGCCTCGGCCTACGGCAACGCCGGGGAGCGGTGCCTCGCCGGAAGCGTGCTCGTGGCCGTCGGCGAGATCGCCGACCCTCTAGTTGCGGCGCTCAAGGAAAAGGCCGTCGCCATGAAGGTCGGGCCGGGCAAGGAGGAGGGGAGCGAGCTGACGCCGGTCATCCGGGACTCCCACCGCGAGAAGGTCAGGCAGTACGTCGACGTCGGTGAGGAGGAGGGGGCCGAGGTCGTCCTCGACGGTCGCGAGCCGCCGCTGGAGGAAGGATTCTTTATGGGGCCCACGATCCTCGACCACGTGACGGGCGAGATGCGGGTCGGGCGCGAGGAGATCTTCGGTCCCGTGCTCTCGGTAGTCCGGGTGGATAGCCTCGATGAGGCCATCGAGTTCAACAACGGCTCGCCCTTCGGAAACGCCTGCAGCATCTTCACCGAGAACGGAGCGGCGGTCAGGCACTGGCGCGAGAACGTAGAGGCCGGGATGCTCGGGGTGAACGTGGGCGTCGCCGCCCCGATGGCGTTCTTCCCGTTCAACGGTATAAAGGACTCGTTCTTCGGCGATCTGCACGCCACTGGCAAGGACGGGGTCAGGTTCTTCACCGAGAACAAGGTCGAGATCACACGCTGGTTCTCCGAGCCGGGTCCTTCCTCCGCGGTGAAACGTCCCGTGGAGGACGGCGGCTAGGGGCCGCCTCGCTCCCCGGCGTCTCGCCGGGGCTCCAAGAGTAGGGAGGTAGGGAGTCGTGAACACAAACCTACTCCCTACCTCCCTACTTCCGAGGCTCGGGGCGGCCCGCCGCCCCACTTGACCCGCGTCTGCGCCTCCTCTAATCTTCCTTCTAGGGAAAAGGGTCGACAAAGAGGGAGGTGCGACTTCATGCAGCGCGCGTTCGAGTTCACGGGTGATTCACGTGGATAGGGTCGGCGGGCAGCAAGAGGGGGAAACGCAGTCGATCCGGCAGGTGATCGCGGCGAGCTTCATCGGCACCGCCATAGAGTGGTACGACTTTTTCCTCTATGGGACGGCAGCTGCCCTGGTATTCGGTCAACTGTTCTTCCCCGTATCCACCCCGCTCATCGGCACCCTGTCTGCTATGGGCACCTTCGCGGTCGGCTTCTTCGCCCGCCCCGTGGGGGGTTTGATCTTCGGCCACTACGGCGACAGGATCGGCCGCAAGACAATGCTGATAATCTCGCTGCTGATAATGGGGATCGCGACGTTCTTGATCGGCTTACTACCCACGTACGAATCGATCGGGATCTGGGCCCCGATACTGCTCGTGGTATTCCGCATATGTCAGGGCCTCGGCGTCGGTGGAGAGTGGGGCGGCGCGGTACTTTTGGCGGTGGAGCACGCCCCCGAAGGCCGCCGAGGTTACTACGGGAGTTGGCCTCAGATGGGGGTCCCCGCAGGGCTTTTGCTCGGAAACCTGGCGCTCTTACCGCTCTCCCTAACTCTCTCCCAGGAAGCGTTCCTGTCCTGGGGCTGGCGGATACCGTTCCTGATCAGCATCGTCCTGGTGGGAGTGGGCCTCTTCATCCGGCTGAGGATAATGGAATCGCCAGCGTTCAGGCAGGTGCAGGAGAGCCAGACTGAGGCGAACATGCCAATAATGGACGTGGTACGCGTATACCCTAAGAACGTCCTCTTGGCGATGGGCATGCGCATCGCCGAGAACGGGATCTTCTACATCCTCACCGTCTTCGTGCTCAGCTACATCACCGAGGAGTTGGGGCTGTCGAGGAACGTGGGCCTGATCGGCGTGATAATCGGTGCCGCAATAGGACTCTTCACCATCCCGCTCTTCGGGGCTCTCTCAGATCGCTACGGTCGACGACCGCTGTACATGTTCGGCGCGGTGTTCTCTCTGGTGTTTTCTGTCCCCTTCTTCTTGCTTTTGGACACTGGTTCGTCGGCTGTGATCTGGCTGGCCATCGTGCTGGGCCTCATACTCGGCCACGACCCGATGTACGGTCCCCAGGCGGCCTACTTCTCCGAGCTTTTCGGCACGCGCGTCCGTTATTCTGGAGCCTCGATCGGCTACCAGCTGGCGTCGCTTTTCGGCACGCGCGTTCGTTACAGCGGGGCCTCGATCGGCTACCAGCTGGCCTCGGTGGTGGGGGGCGGCATCTCGCCAGCCATCGCGACCTTGCTGCTCGCATGGGCGAGCGGCCATTGGTGGCTGGTCGCCGTGTACACGTCCGTGCTGGCCCTCATAACCATCGTGTCGACCTACCTGGCCTCGGAGACGTTCCAGGAAGACATAACTGCGGAAAGGCCCGAAGAGCGACGGCTCGTTGCCGGCGAACCAGGATAAGGAGGGTGGAGAGACACCGCCGAGATTTGCGCTCGAGATAACGGCTGCTACAATTTTCCTGAGTCGGGGAAGGACAACTTAGGAGGATCTTCATGCGGCCGGATGACGTTGAGGGCCTGACCGTCGGGGGGCTCCTGGATCTTGTAACGGAGCGTCGCCCGGAGGACGACGCGCTCGTCTACGTGGATCGAGGCTTGCGTTACTCCTACGTGGAGTTCAAGGAGGTCGTCGAAAGCTGTGCCCGGGCGCTGATGGCGCTGGGCCTGGAGAAGGGCGACCACGTCGCGGTATGGGGCCAGAACGTGCCGGAGTGGGTGACGTTACAATTCGCCACCGGGAAGACCGGTACCGTCCTGGTCACGATCAACCCGGCGTACAAGGCGAACGAGTTAAAGTACGTGCTGGAGCAGTCCGATGCGGCGGCCCTCTTTCTCACGGAGGGCGTCAAGGGCGCGGACTTCGTGGAGATCCTGCGAGAAGCCGCCCCCGGTCTCGCCGATGCGGAAGGCGGCGAGCTAGAGCTCGAGGAGCTGCCGTACCTGAAGCACGTCGTCCTCATCGGGGACGAGGCCGAGAGCTCGCCGGGTATCACGAGCTACGACGAGTTTATAGAAGAGGCCGAAAAGGTCGCCGAAGACGAGCTGCGCGAACGTCAGGGTTCTCTCGACGCGGACGAGGTCATAAACATGCAGTACACCTCGGGGACGACGGGGTTCCCGAAAGGTGTGCAGCTCACCCACGAAAACATCGTCAAGAACGCCTTCTACATCGGCGAGTGTATGGAGCTCGGGCCGGAGGACAGGGTCTGCATCCCGGTGCCTTTCTTCCACTGCTTCGGGTGCGTGCTCGGCACGCTCAACATCGTGACGCACGAGGGGACGATGGTGCCGGTCGAGCAGTTCGACGCGGAGGAGGTCTTGAAGGCCGTCCACGAGGAGCGGTGCACGGCGCTCCTCGGGGTGCCGACTATGTTCATCGCGGAGCTGGGGCACGAGAACTACGGGGAGTACGACACCTCTTCTCTGCGGACCGGGATCATGGCGGGCAGCCCCTGTCCCGAGGAGGTGATGAAGCAGGTCGTAAACGACATGGGGGCCGAGGAGATCACCATCGCCTACGGCCAGACCGAGTCGAGCCCCGTTATCACCCAGACCCGCACCGAGGACCCGATAAAGCTTCGGGTGTCGACCGTGGGACGCAAGCTCCCCGACGTCGAGGTCAAGATCGTGGACGTGGACACCGGCGAGGAGGTCGGACACGACGAGCAGGGCGACCTCTGCACCCGTGGCTACCACGTCATGAAGGGTTACTACAAGATGTCCGACGAGACGGCCGAGGTCATAGACGACGAGGGATGGCTGCACACCGGGGATCTGGCGATCATGGACGAGAACGGGTACGTCAGGATAATGGGACGAGCGGACGACACGATCATCCGCGGCGGCGAGAATATCTACCCGCGCGAGATCGAGGAGTTCCTCTATACCCTCGAAGGGGTCTCCGACGTCCAGGTCTACGGCGTCCCGGACGAGAAGTACGGCGAGAAGGTCGCCGCCGCCGTAATAAAGAAGCAGGACGCCTCCATAACCGAAGAGGATGTCAAGGAGTACTGCCGCGAGGGTATCGCTCACCACAAGGTCCCCGAGTACGTGGACTTCGTCGAGGAGTACCCGATGACGGCGAGCGGCAAGATCCAGAAATACAAGCTGCGCGAGGCCGCCGTCGAACGCCACGACCTGGAGACCGCCGACACCGCGTAGCACTGCACCGAAGGCTGTAGAAGAGGCTATAGATCTCGACGAAGACCCAGGCCAGCGACGGCGATGACGAGCGCGCGATGCGAATCACGAGTGTGTCTCAGCACGAGGCCGGGGAGTGGAAGCTCGTTCATGTTCACGACTCAACTGACGTGCCTTCGAGAAGACACTCGAACGCTAGTGGTCGACGTAGCGCGCGCTTCCCGACGTTTACTTTTGAAGTGCTATGAGTGTGTCCATGCTCTCGAAGTAGTACTCAGCAGTCAGGTGGTAGGGCGCTG
>JAIVIG010000481.1 GCA_020200675.1 Actinomycetota bacterium | reverse complement strand
TTGAGGCCGCCGAGCTTGAGGATAGTGACCTCGCAGAAGAGGGAACGCTAAACGCCCGCGACCGGATCCGGCTTGCGCTGAAGGCTCTCGGTGAGGGCACCAGGAGCGAAATCAACGAACTTGTGTCCGACCTGGCACCCGGCACGATGAAGAAAGAGCTAGCGAAGCTAAAGGAGCTTGGAGAGACAGAGGAGACGGGCGAGGTTAGGGACCGTAAACAGGTCGTAAGGCTGATCGGTTCCGGTTCCGAACATATAAGGGGAACCGGAACCGGAACCGATAGCACGAGTACTGGTGAGGGCCTCTTTGAGGAGAAGTTCTAATGACCACGCCCGTCACCGCCGCCTCGACCGTCGAAGCGGCGGTGGCCGAACTACTCGATCGCGGATATGACCTGTCGGTGGAGACGCGGATCGAGGTGCACGACCACAAGGTCGGAGCACACCCGATCACCTACGCCGACCAACTCCTCGTAACCGGACCCGAGCGCGTCCCCGATCACCTACGCGAGACCATAGTCTCCGACAAGCCGCTATTCCTCGCGGCCGCTTGCATCCTCAACCCTCCAACGCCCTGGCTACGCGGTCTCGTAGCATGCTGTAAGACGGGCGAAAAGCAGGCCGGGCGCCTGATAACACCCGACGTGCTCGCCGCGAACATAGCCTGTTTCGTGGGCCTCGACCCCGTCGTCGACGCGCACAAGATCGAGCCTGTGGTCCGGGCCATGTTGTAGGGACCGGCTGAGCCCCGGTCCCTCTTATTTACCCCTCTCTCTAGCAACACGCTCCGCGTCCTCGGGATCGACCAACCAGCCCAAGGCGGTTCGGACGTCTGTCCTTATCTTTCTCCTGTCCGGTCGGACCCAAATGGTTAACACTTGCCTTAATTGTGCCTAGTGTTAACTGATAGCTTGCTGGCCTCCTCCTCCCCCAGCGCGGTCAGCACAGGCCGGTCTTTTTTTTGGAGTAGTCCGCCAGGGCACAGTAAGTGGGGATTGCCTCCGTAGGGACCCCCGCGAGTACCAGATCGCTTACCTTGGGTATGCGCGTGAATCGGGATCTAACCGCCACGATCAACCTCCTTGAGGTCTCGCGACGGGTCCGCCCTGGCGATGTTAAGATTCACCAACGCGGCGGGTCCTCGGCCAAAAGGAGCTAACCCCGCCGCTTTCTTATGCCATTGTCACCAACACTTTAGCAACCCTATGGATTCGACGCTAGCTACTGACAATCCTCATAAATCTTGGCCGGCTTAGAGCCAAGCTCGGGAACGAGATCTCCCCCAGTATTCACTGAACTGCCTGAAGATGCCCCCCTCGGCAACTTCCTTTCGGTTGGATAATCGTTTACTAGTAAGGTACCCTAAGGTAACGTATCGCACGTGGGGGAGCCTCGCGAGCTGTTGGACGAACTTAGAACTATTAGGTAGAAGTTGACAGGAGAGGTGGAAGAACATGGTGAGGAATGTAGTTAAGTTGGGCGTCGTAGCGATAACGGCACTGTTGATGTTTACCGCAGTCGCTTCTGCTGCACAAGCACAGGGGCAACACGGTAAAGGGCAAGGCAAGGCGTACGGTCTGGACCGTCAGCCGGTCTGCCACAATGGGAAGACGCTATACCTGCCCGCTCCAGCAGTCGTCGCCCACGAGCGTCACGGTGATACCGCTGAAGAGTGCGGAGACGTGGGAACGCCACCCGGTGGCGGCGGTGACCCCGGTGACGGTGGCGGAAACGACAGCCTAGTGGGCCTCGAGGCCCAACTCCTAGACGAGGACAGCAACGGGTTTACAGACCTTCTCAGGATTCCCGCGACGGGATGCACGATCGATCCGGTGGCAAAGATAACCCTCAAGCAGGGCACGGAACTCTTCACCTTTAACAACGGAGTGAATGCGTCGATAACAAACGGAGACACGGCTCTTGAGATTCGAGACCCGATAGGCGGTGGCCTAGACGTCGGACTCACTACTACAGGTGGCCCGATTACGGTCGTGGTCTCTTCCGGCATCGAATGCTCCTCCGTCGCCGTGGCGGGCAAGGTCGCGACGAAGGACGGTGCACCTGTCCTAAAGACCTCGAGTGGGGACATGTTGAAGCTCTCCACCGATAGCAAGCGGGGCAAAGACACCCTCAAGTCGGCCAAGGGTAAGCAGGTTCAGGTGAAGGGCAAGCTCTCCAAGGGCAAGACGCTAGAGGTAAAGGCCGTGAAAGCCAAGGGCAAGAGGTAGCCACTACCTAACCTCCTCGTATGGGCCGGTGTCCCGTATAGCGCCACCTATGGCGAGTCTGCTCCCGGCCTCATAAGCCCTCTATGGAGACAGTCTCACGGACGACCGTTTATGAGATAGGTCAATAGAGCTTGCATCTAGACTTAGGGGGTGCTTGCCTCTATTCATCGAACTGCCGAGGACTCTGCAAGATATACGACCGCCTGAGAATCGTAGAAGCGGTGATGGGTGATGTAAGCGTCGTCAATCG
>JAIVIG010000026.1 GCA_020200675.1 Actinomycetota bacterium | reverse complement strand
TCGGAAACTCAGAGAGTCCAAGGGCATAGAAGAGGGCCGAGTCGCCCTAACCCGGATCAGGAAACAGCCCCGATCTGGCGCATCACTCCCAGCAGGTCGTATTCGGGCCACTCCTCAACCATCTTGCCGTCTTCGAAGCGGTCGATGCTGATCCCCGACATCGTGATTCCCTCCCCGGTGCCGGCGACGCCAAAGAACTCCCCCTGGTGCGTGCCACTTACCGTATAGCGGGTTACCACCTTGTCGCCTTCGGCCATCTGGTCCTCGATGGTGTACGTCAGGTCTGGGACGGCGTTGCGGAAGTACTCGATTTCGGCTTTTATGGTCTCTGATCCCCTGACCTCGCCGGACTCGCTGTTTGGATCGTAGCAGACGAAGTCTGGGTTAAGTACCTCGTCGACCACGTCGGTGTTGCCCTGGCTGAAGCCCTCCTCAAACAAGCGGCGCGCCTTGGCCTTGTTCTCTTCGGACATAGGGCTCCTCCTTCCTCCCGCTTTTCCCGGCGGGCTCCCACTAGTTGCTCCTCTCATCTACCCAGCTCTAAAGCCTAGTGTTCCTGAGCTGCCCTCTTTATGTACTCGACCATCGCTCGGAGTTCTTCCCTGAACTTCTCGTTATCGTAATCAACACCGTACATGTAAGCGCTTGCCCCGCTCACGCTTTGAACAACCCAACTCGCTTCTTTTGTGTGCTCTTCGCTCATCCCGTTCAGCGCAAACTGCGCTGAGTGGAAGGGTACTCAGTACCCACAGTGGATAGCCGTAGCGGCTCCGAATGCGACCAAAGCCTTGTCGCGGGCCGAGAGTGCGGTGTCACTCATCACCCAATTCAGTGTGGTCCAGTACTGCTCCAGCACCGGTTCTGGCATATCGCCCATGAAATCTGGAACGAGACCGAAATTTTGCTCGACCTGTTCAAGGATCTCTCGCCTAGCCATTGCTAGGCACCTCCTTCCTTGAAGGTGGAGCGCGCAGCCCCACTGCCTGATCTAACTCTTGAAGGATGCCGCAATCGTAGGGTCAGCGCATGATTAGTTTGTACTATTTTCTTCAAAACCTTGCGCTTACTTTCGGGGCTGTCGTTGCCTCTATCCACCGAATCGCCGAGAAGGTTCTCGGAAGTTCAATCTTATTCCTGCTGCAAGCGGATCAAGTACTCGATCGTCCGCCGGAGCCGGGCAGGCTCTTCCCTGAAACTTCCCAGCCCTCTATTAGGATATAAGCCGTCTCTTCTGCGAGAGTCCCTGTTGAACTCGGTGCGAGACCTGTACGTTTTGCACACGGGACAGAACTTCTGAGACGTGGAAACGTTGAACTCACCCAATTTCTTTCTCGCATTCGTGTAACTCGTGTAGCCGCGCCGATTCTACGAAGGATACCCGGAAACGAGGGCAGCAGTCCACGCACCGACCACGTCCAACTGACCTACAGCATGAATGTTCAGTGCAGGTCGAGCGGACGCGGATTACAGCTTTGACTAAAGTTTATGAACCGGACTATAATAATCCTTAACAGCAGAGGGGCTCTCAGGGGGTTGCAAGCTGCGAAGCGGGATGTTTCCGACAGGTTGGGGTTGATGGCGGTTCGCGGGTTAGCAGCGGCGTGAACGCAGGTTCTATTCGCTCCGAAAGGGAGAGGAATCCGCGGCGCTTCGCGTTAGGTCGTCGCGAGGGGGTTTCGTGAGGTTTCTGGGTAGATCCTCAAGGTCGCTGGTCTTTTGCGCCGCGGTGGCTATCGCCGTGGCTTCCGTGATGGCAGGAAGGGTCGCTTGGGAGACCAGGGATGCCAGCGAGGCGACGGAGGCCGAGATCTCCGTCGCGCGGGCCGCGCAAGTCGAGGACGGCGGCGGGAACGATCAGGGCGCGGAACAGAGGGTCCAGCAACTGCTCGACCGGTACGGCAACAACGTCGAATGCACGGACTTCGAGAGCCGCCAACAGGCCCAAGAGGTCTTCGAGCTGGACCAGATCCTCTTCGGCGACGCCCTGGATTCGGATATCAACGGTACGGCCTGCGACGAAGGGGTCTTCTTCTTCGGCGGACAAAACAACAGCGCACAAAGCCTCCTGGAGGCCGGAGGACCAGGGGACGGTCCCGTACCGCTCATGCCCGGCGCCGGTTGTCCGAAGGAGTTCCCGCTCCAGAAGGGCAATGCCTGCTACTCCGCCTGATTCGTCCCAACCAATGCAAAAACCGGTGAGGCTAACGCTGCATGCACAGCTGCCCCACAACGTTACAGCGGGAGCGTATTATAGGTATATGCTTTGCTGGCGAGCTCTTCGGCGCGGCGGACGTAGCGCATGGTGGTTTTGGGGTCTGAGTGTCCGAGGAATTGCTGGATGACGAGGAGAGGGGCTTCGTTCACGGCCATGTTGGTGCCGACGGTGTGACGGATGGAGTGCGGGGAGATGGCTTTGGTTATGCCGGCGGCGTTGGCGTACTTCTTGACGATGTAGCGCACGGCGCGGGTGGTGAGTGGTTTGTCGCCTCCCCCTTCGCGGGAGGTGAAGAGGGGTTCGCGGGCGTCGGTGTGGGAGGTCAGGCTGCGTCCGGAGAGGAGGACGTGGCGCTGGACGAGCCGCCAGAGCTCCGGCGAGACGGGGACGGCCCGGATCTTGGCGCCCTTGCCCATAACCCGCAGGAGCACCTGGCCTTCGTCTCCCGCCTCCCTGAAGTCCCCGACCTTCAGTCCCACGACCTCCGCCTCCCGCAGGCCGGCGCCGGCGAGCACAGCCAAAAGCACGTAGTCGCGCATATTTTTGGCGCGCGCCGCGGAGAGCATGCGCCCGAGCTCCTCCTCCGTAAGAACGTTGTAGGAGGGATCCTGACCGACCTTCGGGCTCTTGGCGAAGAAACGCAGCGCCTCGGGGTTGATCCTGGCTACCCCGCCCATGTACGCGAACGTCAGGAACCTCCTCAAAGCCGCCAGCTTCTTCGCCGCCGTCGCCGGCGCGTACGCCTTCAACAAACGCTCCCGGTACAACGACAGATCCTCCACCGTCACCTCCTCCAGAGCCCGCCCCAACTCCCCCACCAGAAAAGCCACGAACATCCGGATCTCTGTATTATAGGTTCTTATGGTCTGGGGGCTGGTGAGGGTGCGGAGGTAGACGGCGATGAGGCGCTCGGTGTCGGGAAGGTCGGCGGGGTGGGCGGGTGTGCTCGAAGGGTGGTCCCGGAGCGCCGGGAGGAGGGCGTCGCCCCGCTCGGGGCTGGTAGCTTCGGCTTTTTCGGGTCTGTTCATCGGTCGGTCAATCGTCGTAGGCGATGAGGGAGGTGACTGGGTAGGGGTTGAGGAGCTCGCGGCCGCCGAGGAAGCGGAGTTCTATGAGGAAGGCTACGCCGGCCACGATGCCGCCGGCGTTCTCGACGAGCTGGCACATGGCGCGGGCGGTGCCGCCGGTGGCGAGCAGGTCGTCTACTACGAGGACGCGGGTGCCATTGGCGATGGCGTCGAGGTGGACCTCGAGGGAGTTTTGGCCGTACTCGAGCTCGTAGGAGGCGGAGATGGTCTTTCGGGGGAGCTTATCGGGTCTGCGGGCGAGGACGAGGCCCTTCTGGGCGCGGTAGGCCAGGGCCGTCCCGAAGACGAAGCCCCGAGCCTCGGCGGAGAGGATGCGCGAGTAGTCTATGCTCTCGGTGGCGCGTGCCATCCCGTCGACGGCGGCGTGGAAGGCGGGACCGTCCTCTATGAGGGGGGTTATGTCCTTAAAAGAGATGCCGGGCTTGGGGAAGTCGGGTACTTCCCGGATGTGGCGCTCTATCTCCTCGACGGCCCCGCTCGAGACCCCGTCCGTCACGAGGAGAAACCGTCTATGACGTTAGCCATCATCAGCTCCTTGAGCCTCGAGTCGACGGCGGCGAGGTGGCGGGCCTTATTTACCGCGTCCTGAACGCGTTGGTCGTCCCCGCTGCGTAGCTCGGGGTTGAGGATCTGCTTGAACATGGCGGCCTCGCGCTCTACGGCGGCCATGATGCCGCGCAGGTGGCGCGGCTGGATGGAGTACTTCGCCATCTCCAGGGCCATGCGCGCTATCTCGACGTCGCGTTGGGTGAGATCTCCGCTGCGGCCTATGACGCCGACGGAGGTGAGCTCCTCGACGAAGCGGGTCTCGGCCTCTATGGCGTCAGCCAGCTCCTCTTTGGTGTAGGTCCGGTCTTCGAGCACGCGCGAAAGGTCGCCGCCCGACTCGCCGGAGGCGACCGGCATGCCCCCCTCGATGCGCTTCTTTATGACCTTTAAGGGTAGGTACTCCTTGTCCTGCAGCGTCAGTATGTACCTGAGCATCTCCACGTCCTGGGGCGAGAAGAGCCGATACCCCCCGCGGGTGCGGGTCAGCGTGATCAGGCGCCGCCGCTCGAGGTATCGCACCTTGCTGACCGAGAGCGTGGGGAACTCCTTGCGCAGCCGCGCCACGACCTCGCCTATGGTGTAATGGTCCTTCTGTCCACCGTTGTCCGTCATGTCCAAACCGCTACTCCCATCCTCGCTTGCATCGTCTCCGAACGCTCCGTCGTGCCAAAAGCGCGCCGCTTGCACCTCTCCCAGGCGCAGCGTTCGCCACGCATCTTTGACCTACGTGAACACGAACTTGAAGCGGTACTTGCCTATCTGTATCTCGTCGCCGTTCCTGAGGTCCACGGAGTCGACGCGGACCCGGTTGACGTACGTGCCGTTGAGGGAACCCGCGTCCCGGATCCTGAACCCCTTTGCGGCATGCTGCTCGCGGCGGAAGATCTCCGCGTGCTGCCTCGAGACGGTGACGTCGTCGAGGAAGATTTTGCTCTCGGGGCTACGCCCCACCGTCACGAGCTCGTCACCGATGTCGTGCATCCTCCTCCCCGCCGTGCCCTCGACCTGGTCCAGCTCGATGAGGGCCGCGCCTTCGGGACCGCCTTCGTCGCGCGCGGCGCCGGCCGCGACCTCCTCGTCCTCGCCGACGAAGCTCGGCGCGTAGGAGACGGTCGACTGAGCGTGGACGAGCCGGGTCCCGCACTCCGCGCAGAACTTCATCTCCGGGGTGACCTCGGAGCCGCACTCGGGGCAACGGTTCAAGAGCCGCCTCCTTCGAGGTCGGGACGCCCCGACCGATTGTCCTCCCCGCCCATAAGGACGCGCGCGAGATCCGCGGGCGAGAGCACGACGCCCCCGCGCCGGACGAGCTCGGCCCTGATCAGGTCTATCCTCCCCTGCAGGACCCGCCGGCGGTAACTCAACGCCCGCTCCTCCTCGTCCAACTCCTTCAAACGCGCCTTAAGCTCCTCCTCGGAGATGGACGTGAGGTCCGGCTCCCCCTCCCACTCGTAACCCTCGCCGCCCTGATCGAGACGCTCCTCATCGCTCATAGGCTGAAGTATATCCTCCCCTGAACCTGAAGTACAGTCTTAGAGCCCTCGCCGGTCATCCCGTTCCCCTCGAGATCCCCTCACTCGCTCCTTATGAGGCCCTCGACGAGCTGGGCGTACTCGGAGACGAGCCTCTCCGAACCGTCCCCGAGACCGCTCCCCGAACCGTCGGTCTCGGCGTAGACGTAGAAGAGCGGGTTGTCGGGATCGGGGAGCATGAGGACCCACGAGTCCCCTTCGAGGCTCAGCTTGACGCCGTCCGTGAGAATAGCATCCGCGTCGCCGCCGAACCTCTCGGCGAGGCCTCGCATCACGCGTCCCTTGGCGCCCCACGGGCATTCCAGCTTGCGGCGCCTGACCGCGCCGAATGGCTCCCCGAAGCGGGCCCGAACGCCGGATAGAGGCTCCGAAGAGAGTCCCGAAGCCGGTCCCTCGCGGAAGAGCTCCAGGGCGCGGACGAGCGTCATGAAGCAGTCCGGGGCGGGCAGGAAGTCCGGGAAGACGTATTGGCCGTCGGCGAGTCCCGCGACGTCGGCCCGGACTTCGGCGGCTTTGATCGCGACGTTCCCAAGCCCCGTGCGGCTCTCGACGAGGGTACCGCCGCCCTCGCGTATCAGCTCCTCGTAGCCGCGGCTGAGGTTGATCGGCAGGACCACCTTCCTGGGGCGCATGCGCGAGAGCACGCAGGCGAGCATCACGTCCGGCGGGACGAACTCGCCCCTATCGTCGACGAACTGCACGTCCTCGCCCGTGGGGCCCACGACCGCCCCAAAAGCGGCCCCGACCGTCGGTACGATGCGCCCGACCCTATCGAGCGCCTCCGCGAAGTGGATCCCAGGGTCGTCCCCCGAGGCGCCGTCTCGGGGGGTTTCGGGGGACCTGACGAGGTTGGCGTTCGTAAAGCCCTCCATCACGACGGCGTTGATCCCGAGCCTCGCGAAGACCCGGCTCGCCACCAGGCTCGCCACCCCCCCGGAGAAGTCTACGACGAGGGTCGCCCCTCGCGTCTTCTCCCGGTTCGCGGCCATCTCCAGGCGTTCGACGTACTGCTCGACAGCGCGGCCCGGGTAGATGAGCTCGCCTATGTCGGACCCGTGGGCCCGGCGGTACTCCTCGCGCACGAAGACCTTCTCTATCCCGCGCTGGTCGGACTCGCTCATCGGGGTCGCCCCCGAGGAGAAGAACAGGATCTCGACGTCGTCCGGGTCCTCTCCGACCCGGACGTGGGCGCCGGCCACCGACTTGCCCGCCAGAACGTCGTGGCGCACCACCCCCGCGTGGGCCGCCCTCAAGTCCCGCACGTTCACCCCGACGCCCAGGAGCGCGCCGGTCATCGCCCTCTTGGCCACCTGGGCGGCCCGCGAGGCGTCGCGGCCCAGAGTGACTATCGAACCGGGGTCCAGCTCGGTGCCGAAGGAGGAGGCGAGTCGTATCATGAACTCCGGCGTCAGGTCCACGTTGAACTTGCCGGAGACTACGCCGCCCTTGAAGACCGTACGCAAGCCCATCGTCTCGTAGATCAAGGATTGGGTCACGTTCGCCCCGCTCTCGACGGTCTTGTGCGGGAATATTTTCACGTCCGGAGCGACGGTCGCGCCCTCGCCGACGATGACATCGTCGCCCAAAGCGCTCCGCTCCTGGATGCGGGCGCGCCCCTGGATGTACGAGGAGCGACCGACGAGGGCGTCGACGAGTTGCGCCCCCTCGCCGACGTAGGTGCCCTCGGCGATCACGCTGCGCTCGACGGTCGCGCCGGCGCCCACGACGACGTTGGGGGCGATCACGGAGTAAGGGCTGATCCCCGCCCCCTCGTCGACCCGGACGTTCTCACCGATGACGACCGGGCCCTCTAGCTCCTCGTCGTCGACCTGCGCCCTATGGCCGACGTAGACGTTCTCCCTCAGGCGCGTCCCCGGCGGCCTGACGCCCCGCATCTTGCCGTCCAGAACGTCGCGCTGGGCACTCATGTACTGCTCGAGGTTCCCTATGTCCTCCCAGTAATCCTCGGTGACGTATCCGTACAACGGCCGCCCCGCCTCCAGAAGCTTCGGGAAGAGTTCCTTGGAGAAGTCGTACTCACCCTCGGGCGGTATTTCCGCGAGGGCGGTGGCCTCCAGTACGTAGATGCCGGTGTTGACCGTGTCAGAAAAGACCTGCCCCCAGGCCGGCTTCTCCAGAAAGCGCGAGATGCGCCCGTCTTCCTCGGTGATGACGATGCCGAAGTCCAGCGGGTTCTCGACGCTCTTGAGGACCATCGTCGCCTCGGCGCCGTTGTTCTCGTGAAACTCGAGGACGTGGGAGAGGTCGCAGTCGGTCAGGGCGTCGCCGCTGATGACGAGCACGCGCTCGCCTTCGAGGTGCTCCTCGGCGAGCTTGACCGAGCCCGCGGTGCCGGCCGGGGCGTCCTCTATGGAGTAATCGATGCTAACCCCCCAGTCGGAGCCGTCGCCGAAGTAGTCCTGTATCTCCTCGGGCATGAACTGCAGGGTCACGACTATCTCCGTAAAGCCGTGGTCTTTGAGGAGCATCACGATGTGCTCCATGCACGGCGTGTTGACTATCGGGATCATGGGTTTGGGCTGGTTGCTCGTCAGCGGCCTCAGGCGCGTCCCCTGGCCGCCAGCCATGATCACCGCCTTCATCGCCCGCCTCCCGCGGCCCCGCGGCTTCCGCCACCAGGGCTCTTGCCGGGCTTACCGCCCCTCACGCGCCCCTTTATCGTGCCGACGTACAGGACGCCCGCGACGAGCGAGAGCCCCAAACCCGTGTAGAACATCACCTCTCCTAAGATCTCCCCGGAGACCCCCGGCCTGTACATTACCACCGCAACCGACGCCATCAGAACGGCCGTCGCCGCCTTGCCCACCCTGTTGACCCTTATCTTACCCCGAAACACGACGCTCCCCAAAAGGGTGAGTACGTCCCTCCCGACGAGGATCGCCACGAGGGGGGCCGGCAAGAGGCCGCGCACCGCCAGGACGATCGCCACGCTCGAGAGCATCAGCTTGTCGGCTACGGGATCCAGTACCGTGCCCAAGTACGAAGTCCCGGCCCCTCCCCGCCTGCGCGCGAGCCTGCCGTCGAGAAAATCCGTCACCGCCGCCAGAACGAAGACCGTCGCCGCTACGGCGTCCTCCCTTTCGAGCAACAGCACGAGCACGACCGGTATCGCGAGAATTCGCAACAGGGTCAACGCGTTGGGTGCCGTCAGCACGCGGTCCCCTCGGCGACTGCCCGACCCCTTCACCGGCTGCTCCTCAAGCGCAGGCGCACGCTCACCCCATAGAGGCCGTAGCGTTCGCGCAGCGAGTTCTCCACGTAGCGCAGGTAGCCCTCGGGGACGTCCTTCGGGCGGGTTGCGAAGAGGGTGAAGCGGGGCGGGGCCGTGCCGGTCTGGGCGGCGAAACGTATCTTGACGCCCTTCGGCGGCGGGTTCCGGTCCACGAGGGCGTTGGCGAACTCGGCGACCTCGTGCGTGGGGACCCTCAGGTTGTACGCGGCGTACAGCCTGGCGGCGAGCGGCATGACTTTCTCCGTGCCAGACCCCGTGAGGGCGGAGATGGGTAAGGCCGGGGGTTTCAGGTCCGTCATCCTGGCGATGAGGGCGTCTTCGATCTCGCGCAGACGCTCGGGAGGGACGAGGTCGCGTTTGTTGACGAGGACGCCGCACGCCCTGCCGGCCTCCTCGACCCTCCTGGCAAAGCGGAGGTCCTCGCTTACGAGCCCCTCGACCGCGTCCACCAGGAGGAGCGAGACGTCCGAGCGGCGGACCGCCCCTTCCGTCTTGAGCGTCGAGTAGTAGGGGACGCCCTCGGCCCGCCGGGCGCTCCGGCTCACCCCGGCCGTGTCCAGGAGCAGGAAACGTCCCGCGGCCCCTCCCGACACGTCTTGCACCTCTATTTCGTGCTCCACCGCGTCGGTGGTGGTCCCCGCAACCTCCGAGACGACGGCCCGCTCGGAGCCCAAGAGCCGGTTGAGGAGCGTGCTCTTCCCGACGTTCGGCCGCCCTATTACGGCGACGCGCGGCAAACTCGCCTCTTCTTCGGGCTCGTCGCCCTCCGGCAGGAGCGAGACGACGACGTCCAGGAGATCCCCTATACCAAGCCCGTGGCTCGCGCTTATCGCGTACGGCTCCCCCTCCCCTAATGCGTAGAAGGGGTATCGCCCGGAATCATCGGCGGGGG
>JAIVIG010000220.1 GCA_020200675.1 Actinomycetota bacterium | reverse complement strand
ATCCTTACGGAAACCTGTTCTTCAAGCTGACCCAGAAGGGCAAGGAGATGTTCGAGAGTCGAACGGGAGACAGGGAAGCGCCCGGCCCCGGCTGAGGACCACGATTCCGAAAGGGGCAAGAGTCGCCAGCCCATTGGCGCAAGCTCTAATCCTACAGTGCCACTTCGATCTACATTATGGGCAAATGGAATCATCTCCCAAGAGCCTCGACTATCCGAGGCCAGAGCCCTTCTTTGCACCATTTGCGGTACCGACCGTGAGCCGTGCTGTTCGGCCCAAATTCCTCCTCTGGTAGGTCCCGCCACGAAGAGCCTGTATCCATGACCCAGAGTATCCCCCCGAGCACTTGTCGGTCGTTACGCCTCGGACGTCCCTGGCCTGGCTTTTGCCTCGGCAATAGCGCTCTAATGCGCTCCCACTCGGCGTCGACGAGAAGACCGGCCTCTTTGGCCTCAACGGGTCTCGTCAGTGCGCTAGCTTCGCTGGCCTCGGCCGAGTCGGGGCCACCTCCCCTACTACGGGCATCATGCTCGATGACGTGATGCTCGGTGGCGTGTTTTGCTCTGTGAGTTGCCTTGTGACAGCGCTCGGCCACGGCCTGGTGGGCTCGGCGAAAGAGCGACCATCCCAGCCTGAACTCCCTCCGCGCTTCGGGGCCGCTCATCGCCTGGATTATTCGTCGCACCTCCGGCACCGTCGGCGGGATCAACTCGGGATGGAGACCCGAGCCGAGATCCCCTTTTTAGCGGCTTCTTCCTCATGCTCCGCTACCGAGCGCAGCACCACCAGGTAGGCGTGAGCCAACGAGCAAAGGGTTATGTGCCGGTGCCAGCCGTCCCACTTCCTCACTTCGTACTCGTCCAGGCCGACCTCTCCCTTGGCCGCCTCGAAACAATCCTCTATCTGCCAGCGCCTGCCCGCGATCCGGATCAACTCGTGGACGCTCGTCCGTGCCGGTCCGTAGCAGAGATAATAGGCAATCTCCTCGGGCTCCGCGGTGCTCCGACGCATCAGCAACCAGCGTCTCGCTAGAACCCCCTCGCAGTACGCTTCGGGCTCGGGCAGCGCCACGCGCGCCCAGTCATAGAGGCGCTCGCCTTTGCTCCCTGTCCCGGCCGAGGCCCGGACCCAGGACTCCTCCGGCAGGCTTTGGGCGACCTTCCGCGCCTGCCTCTGGCGACCCTCATGATAGATGCCCTTGGAGGACGTGACCGCCAGCACGTAGGAGCGTTCCTTCTTCTCCAGCCACCCGCGCAAGCCGCGCGACATCCCGTAGACCGTATCGGCAACGATCCACTGTGCGGGAACACCGGCCTCAAACGCCCTCCGCAGCATCCCTTTGGCGAGCTCGCCTTTGGTCGCGAAACCCACTCCTTCGGGGACCGAGGCCTCGGACAGCCGCTCCGGATCATCCGTCCACTCGCGCGGCAGGTACAGCGCCCGGTCTATGAACGCCGAACCCTCCTTGGAGGCGTAGCAGACGAACACCCCGACCTGGCAGTTCTCCCTTTTGCCCGCGGTCCCCGTGTACTGGCGCGCTACCCCCACCGACTTCTCGCCCTTCTTCAAAAAGCCGGTCTCGTCCACGACGAGCACACCGCTCTTTTCGTCTCCGAGGTGCTCCACGACGTACCCTCTCAGGTCGTCGCGGACGGCGTCGGCGTCCCAGTGGGCGTCATTGAGGAGATGTTGCACTCCTCGTGGCCTCGCCTCGCCGATGGCTTCGGCCATCTGCCAGGAGTTCTTGCGCCTAACCTCGCCGAGCAGCCCGGCGAGGTAGCGGTACGCTCTTGTCCTGACCTCGGGCCTTAGGAAACGGTGTGCGATACGCTCGTGCAGCTCTTTGAGATATGCTGACCACTGCTCGATGGTCTTCGAGCTCGCCCGTTCAGTCCCTGTCTGTTCCGCGGTCATCTTCCTCCTCTTCCGCTGATGTTCAGAAGGTACCGCAGAATTCACACAAGTGGCACTGTAGGACTAAGCTATTTCGAGATCCAATCCGAGCCTCTCATGCTAGCCCTGCCGAGGAAGACCGATCCGGGAGACAGGCAACAACGGCAACGCTCTGGTTCCACACCACCGTCAACGAGAATGCGGCAAGGCCCCAGGACCGGCAAAGATCGCACGCCCCGATAAACGGCGAGTAGTATTGGCGCTGCTCCAACTGCTCTGCTTCGAGGCAGGATCTTCTTCAAGCATTGTCGTGCTGGTCACACCTGTACACTGACACGAGCCACCCCTGGTCACGAAGCCGGCGTTAGGTATATACCGGCGAGTAGATGCCGTGTCCGCGACAAAAGCCGCGATCCGAAACCCCGGCGAAAACCAAAGAAACGCGGCGGTGGCCGCCGGACGAGCCTTTTCGATGCGCCTGATGGGAACGGAAGCGTCGAGCATTGGCGATTTGCGCGGCAGAACCGCAGGCGTTACCATCGGAACGATGTGCAACCGGTCTTAGGGAAAGGAGACCTAGTATGATCACGCTGGAC
>JAIVIG010000025.1 GCA_020200675.1 Actinomycetota bacterium | reverse complement strand
CCACGATATCCGTACCGCTCGTCACCCCACCGACCCCGATCACCGGTACCCCCACCGCCCGCGAGACCTCGTAGACCGCCCGCAAAGCCACCGGCTTTATCGCCGGCCCCGAGAGTCCGCCGCGCAGGAACACCTTACGTTTGCGCGGGTCCACGACGAGCGCCGGGATGGTGTTAATGACCGTCACTGCGTCGGCCCCCGCATCTTCGGCGGCCATCGCGTTGCTCACGACGCCCTCGTTCGTGAGCTTCACGAACAGAGGCTTCCCCGAAAGCGAACCGCGACAGGCCGCGACGACCTCCCGTACAGCCCCCGGTCCGGCGCAGAACTGCAGGCCGTCATGCTCGACGTTCGGGCAAGAGAGGTTCAACTCCACCGCCGCGATCCTCTCCTCGCCAACGATCCTCTCACACATCGCGGCGAACTCCCCCACGGTATCCGCCGCTACGGAGACGAAGAGGGGCAACCCGATATTCCAGGCGTCGAGGTCCTCCAGAAACCGGTCCAAGCCGGGGTTCTGCAATCCGATGGAGTTGACCATCCCGGACGAGACCTCGGCTATCCGGGGCGGCGGATTGCCTGTCCGAGGCCTCGGCGTTACGGTCTTCGGTAGCATCGCCCCGTAGATGCCCTTTACCTCCCCGAGTCCCTCCTTCGAGAGGGTGCCGGCGGCTGGGATAAGCGGCGTCGCCAGCGGAATGCCGCATAGCTCCACCGTGAGGTCCGCGCCGGTCTCCTCTCCGGCGCTCATCGCGCGACGCGTTACCAAGCCAGAACCTCCGCCGGGAAGATGGGACCATCTACGCAGGCACGGGCGTAGGCGCGAGCACCGTCCCTCCACAGCGGGACGGCGCAGCCGTAACAGGAGCCGTTGGCGCACGCCATACGCTCGCGCAGCGCGAGCTGGGCGGGGACCATACCCTCGGAGAGACGCTTTACCGCGTCCAGCATCGGAGCGGGACCGCTGGCGTAGAGGCCAGCGTAACGGGAGAGGTCCCCGATGCTGGCCAGGACAGTCTGAGGCGCGTCCAGGTCGGCTTCGGTTCGCACCAGGGTGGCATCCGGGTAGTTTTCGGAGATCCAGGTCTCGTAAGCCTCGGGGGCGGCAGCCGGTATCTCGAGGTAGACGTCGTGGGCAGTGCCAGAGCGGGTCAGGTGCCTGGCGAGTAGCTTTAGCGGCGACACCCAGACGCCCCCGCCCACGAGCGCGACCGGACCGCCGTCGAGGGTGTACCCGCGGCCCAGAGGCTCGCTCACGAGCAGGCCAGCGTCTTCTTCGGAGAGGAGTGCCGTCCCGCGGCCCCGGATCTCGAAGAGAAGGCTCCCGACCTCGCCGTCGTAGTCGTGGGCGAAGAACGGCCGGGAGAGGAAGGGATCCAGGGCTTGCGCGGAGTCGGCGACGCGGACCATCACGAACTGTCCGGGCTCGGGCGGGGCGCCCGTCCAGCGGTAGCGGAGCAGGGTGTGATCTCCGAACCTCTCCCGTTCGAGGACCTCTACCGCGTGAAGCTTCACGACGTTGGGATCACGCCTTCGCAGCGTAGAGGCCCTGCAGGGAGTTGACCCTTTCGACGCCACCGCCGCGTATCCTCGACTCTACCCCCTGGATGGCGGCGGCGGCGGCGGCGAGGGTGGTAATGCAGGGGACGCCGTGCATGAGAGCTTTGCGCCGGATCAGGTACCCGTCCGTCCTCGCCCCCCTGCCCCACGGCGTGTTCACGATCAAGTCCACCCCGCCCCGCTCGATGAGGCCCAGCACATCCTCCCCGTTCTCCCCGATCTTCGGCACCACCGCGGCCAAGAGCCCGTTGTTCCTCAAGACCTCCGCCGTCCCCTCGCTCCCCGCGGGTCTATCCCCATCGCCTCCCCGGTCGAGCGCATCTCCGGGCCGAGCAGGGGATCTACACCCGCGAACCGGTCGAACGGGAAGACCGGCGCCTTGACGCTGAAGTGACCGTTCGCGCCGTGGCTACCATCGAGCCCCATCTCCCGCAGCTTCTCCCCGAGCAACACGCGCGTCGCCACCTTCGCCAACGGCACCCCGGTCGCCTTGGAGACGAACGGCACCGTTCGCGAGGCGCGCGGGTTGCACTCGATGACCAGGACGTCCTCGCCGCGCATGATGAACTGCACGTTCATCAGCCCTACGACCCCGACGGCCAGAGCCAGACGCCTCGTGTATTCCTCGATCCGCTCGACGAGCGCCCGGTGGATGGTGATCGGGGGAACTACGCACGAGGAGTCGCCCGAGTGAACCCCAGCCTCCTCGACGTGCTCCATGATCCCGCCGACGTACACCTCATCCCCGTCCGACACCGCATCGACGTCGACCTCGACGTAATCCTCCATGAACTTGTCGACGAGGATCGGGTGTTCCGGGTCGGCGGTGACACTAGACGTCAGATACAGGTCCAGGTCCTCGTTGTTGTAGACGATCTCCATCCGACGTCCGCCGAGTACGTAAGAGGGCCGCACGACCACGGGATAGCCGAGCTCGCGCGCGACCTCGCGGGCCTCGTCGGCGCTCCTGGCGGTGCCGAAGCGGGGGTGCGGTATGGCCAGCTCGGTCAGCAGACGCCCAAAACGGGAGCGGTCCTCGGCCAGGTCTATCGCGTCGGGAGTGGTGCCGAGTATCTTCGCCCCGTTCTTCTCCAGCTCGCGGGCGAGCTTCAGGGGGCTCTGGCCGCCGAACTGGAGGATGACGCCTTCGGGCTTCTCGCGACGGACGACCTCGAGGACGTGCTCGGCGGTCAAGGGTTCGAAGTAGAGCCTCGTGGAGGTGTCGTAGTCGGTCGAGACGGTCTCGGGGTTGGAGTTGACCATCACTGCGTCGTAGCCAGCCTCTTTGAGGGCGTAGCTGGCGTGGACGCAGGCGTAGTCGAACTCGATGCCCTGCCCGATGCGGTTCGGGCCGCTCCCGAGCACGATCACGGAAGGGTTCTCGCCGCGTTCGACCTCGTCTTCGGTCTCGTAGGTCGAGTAGTAGTAGGGCGTCCGGGCAGGGAACTCCCCAGCGCAGGTGTCGACCGACTTGTACGTCGGGTGGACGCCCAGGGCGCCGCGCACGCCCCTTATCACCTCGGTCGAGGTGCCGGCCGCGGCGGCCAGAGACTCGTCGGGGAGACCGGTCCTCTTGAGCTCCAGCAACTCCTCCTCGCTCGGGGTTTCGGAGGTAGTGCCTTCGGCGGCGACTATCCGGGCTATCGAGGCGACGAAGAACGGGTCTATCTGGGTGCGGGCGACGATCTCCGGTATATCCATCCCCGCCCTCAGCGCGTCGAAGACCGCAAAGATCCGGTACGGGTTCGGCTCGTCGAGCGCCGCGGTTACGTCCCCCGACTCTACCTCTAGCGAAACCATAGCCTTCAAGAGGCTCTCCGTGAACGTCCGGCCTATGGCCATCACCTCGCCCACGGAGTGCATCTTGGTGGAGAGCCTCGGCACGGCCCCCGGGAACTTCTCGAAGGCGAAGCGCGGTATCTTGGTCACGATGTAATCGAGGGCGGGCTCGAAGGAGGCCGGGGTCGCGCGTGTTATGTCGTTCGGGATCTCATCGAGCGAATACCCGACCGCGAGCTTCGCGGCGATCTTGGCGATCGGGAACCCCGTCGCCTTGCTCGCCAAGGCGCTACTCCGCGAAACACGCGGGTTCATCTCGATCACGTAAAAATCGTCCCCCGCCGGATCCACCGCGAACTGGATATTGGATCCCCCCGTCTGTACCCCTATCTCTCGTATTATGCGTATAGAAGCGTTGCGGAGGGTCTGGTATTGCTTATCGGAGAGGGTTTGGGCGGGGGCGACGGTTATGGAGTCGCCGGTGTGGACGCCCATAGGGTCGAGGTTTTCGATGGAGCAGATGATGACGACGTTGTCGGCGAGGTCGCGCATGACCTCGAGCTCGAACTCTTTCCAGCCGATGACGCTCCGTTCGACGAGGACGCTGCGCACGGGGCTGGCGTCGAGGCCGTCGGTCACGGCGCGCCTGAGCTCTTCGAGGTCGTGCGCCGTGGCGCCGCCCTTGCCGCCCAAAGTGAAGCTCGGACGGATGATGAGGGGGAACCCGATCTGTTTGGCGAGCTCCAGGGCTTCTTCGACGCGGTTGACGACGCGGCTCTCGGGGACCTTGAGGCCGATGCGCTCCATCGCCTCGCGGAAGAGGTGCCGGTCCTCCGCCTTGCGGATGGAGGAGACCGACGCGCCGAGGAGCTCGACGCCAAACTCTTCGAGGGTGCCTCTCTCGTGCAGCTCGATCGCGAGGTTCAGGGCAGTCTGGCCACCGAGGGTAGGAAGGAGCGCGTCGGGGCGCTCGCGCCGGATGATCTCGGCGACCGTCTCGACCGTCAAGGGCTCGACGTAGGTGGCGTCGGCGACCTCTGGGTCGGTCATGATCGTGGCGGGGTTGGAGTTGACGAGGATTACGCGGTAGCCCTCGTCGCGCAGCGCACGGCAGGCCTGCGTCCCCGAGTAGTCGAACTCGGCGGCCTGGCCGATGACGATCGGACCCGAGCCGATGATCAGGATGCTCTCTATGTCGTCCCGGCGCGGCACGCCTCTACGCCCGGGCCTTTTCGTCGGAGATTTCCTCCACGAACTCGTCGAAGAGGTAGCCGGAGTCGCGCGGTCCGGGGCTCGACTCGGGGTGATACTGGACGCTCCACGCGTTGAGCGAGGTACTGGCGAGCCCTTCGACCGTGCCGTCGTATAGGTTGCGATGGGTCATTTCGACACCCTCGGGCAGGGTCTCCTCGCCGACGGCGAAACCGTGGTTCTGGCTGGTGATCTCGATCTTCCCCGTCCGCAGGTTACGGACCGGGTGGTTCGCGCCGTGGTGCCCGAACGGCATCTTGTACGTCTCGCACCCCAACGCCAGACCGAGGAGCTGGTGCCCAAGGCAAATGCCGAAGACCGGTCTCTCCCCGAGAACTCCGCGCAGGTTCGCAACCGCCTCGCTCAGGGCGGCCGGGTCCCCGGGACCGTTCGAGAGAAAGACCGCGTCGGGCTCCTGCGCAAGAACCTCCGAAGCGGGCGTCGAACCGGGCATCGCCAGGACCGAGGCGCCCCGGCTGCGCAGCTCTTTGTAAATAGAGCCCTTGACCCCGTAGTCGAGGGCGACAACGCAGCTGCGCTCCTCGCCGAAGGCCGGTAGCAGTACGGGTTCGGAGAGTTCGGTAATCGAGGAGGCGAGGTCGAGGCCGACCATCGTCGGATGGGCGTTGGCCTTCTCGCGCAGAACGTTAACGTTGTGCTCGACGGTGGAGATGACGCCGCGCATCGCGCCTTTATTCCTCAAGTGACGAGTCAAGGCTCGGGTATCTATCCCCTCGACGCCCAAAGTACCGTTCTCTTCGAGGAGGGTGGCGAGGGAGAGCTCGCTCGCCCAGTTGCTGTGGTGCGGGGTGTACTCTCGCACCAGGACGGCGGCGGCCTGAACCTTCGGCGACTCCTCGTCGCCGGGGATGACGCCGTAGTTGCCGATGAGGGGGTAGGTGAAGAGCACGATCTGGCCGCGGTACGAGGGGTCCGTGAGGGTCTCCTGGTAGCCGACCATGCTGGTCGTAAAGACGACCTCTCCCGAGACCTCACCCTCGCCCGCGAAGGTCCAGCCCGAGAAAGAGGCGCCGTCCTCCAGCACCACCAACGCCCGGCTCCGCGCCGCGAGCCCCAGGTTACGTCCTTGCTCCAAACTTCGCTCCCATTCCGTCGTATACCAATTCGCCGCCAACCATCGTGCCCACGACACGCCCCCCGAGCCTCCGCCCGAGGTACGGGCTATTCGAGGAACGGCTCGCGAGCGCGCCCGTGCGTACCGTCCACTCCTCGGAGAGGTCTACAAGCGCCAAATCCGCGGGCGCGCCCGCGAAGATCCCGTAAGCACCGCTCGCGACCCAACGCCCCGGCGCGCACGCCATCGCTTCGACGAGCCGCGAGAGCGGGAGTTTTCCGCTCTTTACGAGCTCCGTATAGAGCGCCGGGAAGGCCGTCTCGTGTCCCAGGAAGCCGGGGGCGGCCTCCTCCAGCGGGAGCTCCTTCTCCTCGGAGGCGTGCGGCGCGTGATCCGTGGCCACGAAATCTAGGATACCACCCTTTAACGCCTTTCCAACTTCGAGCCTATCGCCGTCCGGCCTCAACGGCGGGTTCACCCGGTACATACCCTCCAGCATACCCACCAGCTCGTCGGTGAGCGTCAGGTGGTGCGGGGTGGTGTCGGCGGTGATATCCCCCCTTCCTTTAAAGAAACCGACGAGCGCGGCCGAGAGCGCGGTCGAGACGTGGGTTATGTGGACTTTGGCGCCCGTCTCCGCCGCGAGGACCAGCGCCGTCGCGGTCGCTACGTCCTCGGCGCTCCCCGGCGAGCCCGGCACCCCCGCGAGCGCCGCCGCGACCCCGTCGTGGACCACGCCGGTCGCCAGCGTGTGGTCTTCGCAGTGCAGGATCACCGGCAGCCCCGCGGTCTTTGCGTAGAGCATGCCGTTCCTCAAGACCCCGGCCGATTGCGTCCCGAGCCCGTCGTCCGAAACACAGAAGGCCCCGGCCTCCTTGAGGAGACGCATCTCCGTGAGCCGCTCTCCCTTGAGCCCTTCGTGCAGAGCCGCCGAGACGTAGGCCCGCACCCGCGACTCCCTCTCGACGCGACGCACGAGGCCGGAGACGACCACGGGCCGGTCCACTATGGGGTCGGTATTCGGCATCATCACCACGCTCGTGAAGCCGCCCGCGGCGGCGGCCGCGGAGCCCGTCTCTATGGTCTCCTCGTCCTCCCGGCCCGGCGTGCGCCAGTGCGCGTGTACGTCCACGAAGCCTGGGAAGAGGTGCAGGCCGTCCGCGTCAAGGTGACGCGTGCCCCTCAGGTTCTCCCCGACCTCGGCGATATGCCCGGACGAGAGGAGTACGTCCGTGACGCCGTCCAGGCCGCTCGCGGGGTCGAGGACGTGCGCGCCGCGGATAACGAGGTCGTCCGGTGCTTTCGTCGCGGCCTCCGTCGGGCCGTCCGTCACGCGGCCAACTTCTCGGTGGCGCCCACGGCGAGGGCGAGGACCGCCGAACGGACGGCGATGCCAGAGGCGACCTGATCCGAGACCAGGGAAGAATCAGAGAGGACGACATCGCCGGAGATCTCCACGCCCCGGTTGACGGGGCCGGGGTGCATTACGAGGACGCCGGGTTTTAGGTGCCGCTTCGCTACGCCGTAGTAGCGAGAGTACTCGGCGACGGACGGGACGCGCGGGGACCGAGAGGTCATCCGCTCCTTCTGGAGCCGGAGGGTGTAGAGAACTTCGGCGCCCCAGTCGAGGGCGTCGTCCACGGAGGGCAGTATCGGCAATTCCCAGGCCCCGGCTTCGCGGGGCAGGAGGGTGTTGGGCGCGACCAGCGACACCTCCATGCCAGCGGCGCAGAAGGCGGGGATTACGCTGCGCGCCACCCGGCTGTGCAGAACGTCGCCCACCACGGCGACCTTTCTGCCGGCGAGCTCGTCGAAGTCACCCAGGGAGGTGGAGAGCGCGTGCAGATCTAGGAGCGCCTGGGTCGGGTGCTGCCCGCAGCCGTCGCCAGCGTTGACGATGGCGGCGTTCGCGTGGCGGGCGGCGAGACGAGCAGCGCCCGCAGAGGGGTGCCGGATCACGACGGCGTCCGCCCCCAGAGCGTCGAGGGTAACGACGGTGTCTATCAGGGATTCACCCTTCTGGATCGCGGACCCCTTCTCGGAGAGCGAGATGACATCCGCCCCGGCTCGCCGGGCGGCGAGCTCGAACGAGACGGCCGTCCGGGTCGAGGCCTCGAAGAAGGCCAGGCAGACGGTCCTGCCGGCGAGGGCCGGTACGGTGTGCCCTGCCGCATAGGTTCGGGCGAGGTCCAAAACTTCTTTCAGCTCGTCCTTGCTCGCGTCTTCGAGGGTAAGAAAGTTCTTAATCTGCAACGCGGATCACCCCGTCTTCCCCGTCGGTTTCGATCAACCTCACGCGCACGCTCTCATCCCGGCTGGTCGGGACGTTCTTCCCGACGTGGTCCGCACGTATGGGAAGCTCCCTGTGCCCGCGGTCCACGAGGATGGCGAGGTGTATCGCCGCCGGACGTCCTAGCTCCAGGAGAGCGTCCATCGCCGCCCGGGCCGTCCGCCCGGTGTAGAGCACGTCGTCCACGAGCACGACGGTCTTTCCGGTAACGTCGAAGGGAACGTGGCTCCCCCGCACTTCGGGACCCTCGTCCCGCTCCTCCCGGTCGTCCCGGTGCAGCGTGATGTCCAGGGCGCCCACCGGAACCTCCAAACCCTCGAAATGTCGGATGTTCTCGGCGATCCTCCTGGCCAGCGGCGCCCCGCGGGTGAGCACGCCGACCAGCGCCAGGCCTTCGAGAGAAGAGGCGTTACGTTCGAGGATCTCGTGCGAGATGCGCCTCAAGGAGCGATCTATGCCGTCTTTGGAGAGGATTTCGGAGTGGTTGCGGCCCTCGGCGGTGTTCGCCTGGCCGTGCCGGCGGGCGCCGGCCCTCAGTCGTCTCAACCTGTTACCTCCTTCGCGCCTCACGGGACGCCGTTAAAGGGTCGGTCCGGGCTATTGTACCCGCTCCGCCGAGCACAATAAAGCCCGTGGTTAGTAGACGCTGGAGGGAGGCTTCGTTAAATGGGGAAGCCCGGGTCCAGATCCCGAGCTGCCTCGCGGAGGTCCTCGGGTATGGAAGCCTCGAACTCCAGTGCTTCTCCGGTCACCGGGTGGACGAAGGCCAGCCTCTCGGCGTGGAGCCAGAGACGCCGGCCCGGGACAGCCTCGCCGTAGAGGGGATCTGCGTAGACGGGATGCCCTATCACCGAGAGGTGGACCCGGATCTGGTGTGTCCTGCCTGTCTCCAGGCGCACTCGCAGCATCGCGTGCCCCGTGGCTTCGTGCATGACCTCGAAGTGCGTAACCGCCGGCCTTCCTACCCCCGCCGCCATGAGGGTGGGGTTCGCGGGGTCCCGTCCCACCGGCGAGTCGATGGTCCCCGCGTGCGGCAGTCCCTCCCCGACAACCAGGGCCCGGTAGATGCGCCTTACGCGCCGCTCGGAGAGCGCCGCCACCAGTCCCGCGTAGGCCTCTTCGCTCTTGGCGAGCACCATGAGACCGGAGGTGTCCCGGTCCAGGCGATGTACGACCCCCGGCCGCTCCGGGTCCTCCCCACCCGCGATACCCTTGCCCAAAAGCGCGTTGGCCAGCGTCCCCAAACGGTTTCCCGCTCCGGGATGCACCACAAGCCCCGCGGGCTTGTCCACGACCAGAAGATGCTCGTCCTCGAAGAGAAGCGGAACGGGAATATCCTCGGGCTCCAGACCGCCCTCGGTGACCTGGGCTTCGACCCGCTCCCCGCCGCGCATCTTGTGGGCCGGGGAGGATGCGGTATCACCGACCCGCACCGATTCCTCCTCGATCATACGCCGCGCGGCGCTGCGGCTTACGTCGAGGCGCCGGGCGACGATCTTGTCGAGGCGCTCGCCGGCCTCTTCTGAGGAGACCTCAAAGCTGTAGTTGTCGGCGGTCAGCTTGGGCCGTCAGCTAAGGTTGCGGTAAGGCTGCAAGATGAGCACGGCGGTCGTCAGAGAAGCGTGCTCAAGCGGGTTTGGATCTCGTCTGGTCCGAGTCCGCTTACGAAGACGAGCTTGTCCCGGCTGGACGCGCCCTTGACTACGGTGACCTCCGAGCGAGACAAACCGAAGAGCCGCGCGAGGTACCGCTCGACCTCCGCGTTTGCCTTGCCTTCGACTGGCGGCGCGGCGACGGAGAGTTTGATCGCACCCTCCCCGTACATCCCCTTGATCGCTGTGCTCTTCGCCCCGGGCGAGACCCGGAGTTTGACGTAGACTCCGGACTTTACAGGACGGACGAAATCTTCGGCTCGGACCCCGGTCCCGGTCTTACTCACGCCGTCGCAGGAAACGGCTCGCCCGGAAGATCTTGCGCTCCTCGGTCTCGTCGCCTTGCGTCTCGTCGCCTCGCGTCTCGCCCTCCCTGAAGAACTCGTCGGCGGTGCGGCCTTCCCCAGCCGGCATGGGCTCCTCGCGATCCACCTCCCGGGTAATATCGGTCTCGGGAGCCGCCGCGGCCGCACGCCCGGAAGCGCTCTGCTGATCGGCCGGGCTCTCCACGCTGGAAGGCTCCACCTCCGGCTCCTCGGCCTCCGGCTCGCCGGGCTCGGCGTCGGTCGTACCACCACCCGGCGTCTCTGGGAACTCTATCCGCTCGGTGTCTCCGCCGTCCTGCGTGCCTACCGCCTCCATGCTGCCGGTCTCCTGGGCGGCGGGCGCAGCCGACTCGTCCTCGCGGCCCTCCAGCCTACGGGTCTCGGCCGCTTCGCGCGCGGCGGCGACGGACTCGAGGTCGAGGCGCTCGCGCAGGGACGACTCTATCTCCTTGGCCGAGGCGACGTCGGTGTTGTCCATCACGGCGATATAGCTCTTCAGCAGGTGCCTGAAGTCGTTGGAGAAGTCCTGCTTCGCCTTGCGCAGGACCTCGTAGGACTCCTGGACCCGCTCGATCCGGCTCGAAGAATCGGCCAGGATGCGGTGCGACTGCTCCTTAGCCTCGCGCACGATCAGCTCGGCCTCCTTACCCGCGTTCCGCCGCAGGTCGCGCGCGGTCTGCTGGGCGTGGACGAGCGCCTCCCGGATCGAAGACTCCAGATCCTCGAACTGCTGAAGGCGCTCCTGGAGCGTCGTGATCTCCTCCGACATTCGCTGGTTCTCGGCAAAGGTGCGCTCGAACTCGTCCGCGACCTCGTCCAGGAAATCGTCTACCTGGTTCGCGTCGTAGCCGCGGAAGCCGTTCTTGAACTCTTTGCGCCTTATATCCACCGGTCTTATAGCCATAGAATCACCCCGTAACAGGTCGTATAAAGTTGTCAATTACCAACATTAGCAGGCTCCGCCCGATGTACAACCCGAAGATGACGATTATCGGGGAGAGGTCCAACGCGAAACCGCCGAGGTTCAAGGGCGGCATCCGGCTGCGTATCGGCATCATGATCGGGTTGACCACCGCGCCCACCGCGTCGTAGATGGCCTGGAAGAAGCGGCTCGACGGGTAGCCGGGGAACCAGCTAAACAAGATCCACGCTATCACGAACCCGAGCAGTATGTAGAACGCGTAGTTCACCGTGTTCGCGAGCAGCGCGCTAACCCTGAACCCGAAGTCTTGCAAGAATAGGGCGAGCGCCGGCCTCCTTTAGCAGGACCGCCGTGCCCCCGATGGTCCCGTTGACGAGCCTCCTGGCCACGTCGCGGGGTATACCTTCCCTCACGCCCGCCTGTATAAGTGCGTCCGCGAAGAGCGCCACGTACGCCGGCCCCGACCCGTGCAGCGCCGTCGCGGCGTCAAAGAGCCTCTCGGGCAGCTCGATCACGTCGCCGACGTGCCTGAAGATGCCGATAACTTCCGGCAAGTGTGCCTCGCCGGACTCGTTCGCGGCCACCACCGCGCTTCCCAAACCTACCGCCGCGCACACGTTCGGCATCACCCGTAGGACCGCAGCTCCCGCGGGGAGCCCGCCCTCGATGGCAGAGATCGGGACGCCGGCGGCGACGCTCACCACCGCCTTCTCGTCGCCCTTTATCTCCGGGGAGATCTCGTCGAGCACCCTCCCCACGTCCCAGGGCTTCACGGCCACCACGAGCAGGTCACTCCTTTCAGCGGCCTCCCGGTTCGAGCTGGTGGTCTCGACGCCGTAACCCTCGGCGAAATGTTCTAGCTGCTCTTTGTGGACGTCGCTGACCGTGAGGTCGAAGTTGCCGGTGGCCGAGAGCCGGGCGACGAGAGAGCCCCCGATCTTCCCCGCCCCGATGACGCCTACCCGCTTCAAGGCCTAGAGCTGGTTGAAGAACGCTCGCTCGGCGAGCCGCTTGCGCTCTTCGGCCGAGACCTCGACGTTGCGCGGCGTCAGGAGGAAGACCCGGTTGGCCACGGTCTGTATCTGGCCGTCGAGGGCGTAGGTCAAGCCGGCGCAGAAGTCCACCATCCTCCGCGACAGCTCGGCGTCGGCTTGCTGGAGGTTCAGGATCACGGGCTGCTGGCGCTTGAAACGGTCCGCCACGGCCTGGGCGTCGTTGAAGCTAGCAGGGTCCACCACGCTCACCCTCGTCGGGGGTACCCGCTGCTGATCCGGGACGGCCCGGAGGTGCGATTGCGAACCACCCTGGGCGCCGTAGGGGTTCTCCCGACCGCCGGAGCCTTCGCTGCCAAAGAGGTCGCCCAAAGAGGTGCCGAAGGCGGAGGAACGGTCCGAGCGCCCGAGACGCCTGACCGTCGGGCGTGGCTCATCGTCTGGAGGGTCGCCAGCGTAGCGATCCTTCCCGTAGGAGCGCCTGTCCTCTTCCTCCTCGTAGTAATCATCCTCGTCTACGCCGAAGCCGAACCACGCAGCGACGCGCTCCAGACGGTCTCTAACTCCCATCCAGCCTCCTCACGAGCGGGTCTCCTACAGTCTCCTCGATCAACGCCCGCCCGATCCTGATTATGGTGGCCCCTTCTTCGACGGCGACCCGGTAGTCGTTGCTCATGCCCATCGAAAGCTCCGACAGGTCGAAGTGGGGACTCCAACTGTTTTCTAGCCTATCACGGATCGCTCGCAATTTTACGAAAACATAACGCACATCTTCGGCCCGTTCAACCAGGGGCGCGAGCGTAGCGAACCCACGTACCCGCACCCTACCCTCGCTCCGCGCCGCCGCCTCCAGCAGCGGCTCGACCTCGCCCTCCTCGACCCCATACTTCGACTCTTCCCCGCTGACGTTGACCTGTACGAGTACTTCCACCCCCTCTTCCGGCGCCCGCTTGGCGAGTTCCTCGACGAGCCTCACCGAATCGACTGAGTGGATGAGGGCGACGCGGGCGACGACGTCTTTGGCCTTGCGTCGCTGCAAGTGGCCGATGAAATGCCACTCGAAAGCGTCCCCGAACTCCTCCTGTTTTCTCAGGAGGTCCTCGGCCTTGTTCTCCCCCAACAGCTTCACCCCGGCCCCGGCGAGCGCGGCCATCTGCTCCGGCGCATAGTACTTGCTGGCGACGAGTATCCTCACTTCATCCGGCGGACGCCCGCTTTCGCGCAGAGCTTCGGCGACGCGCCCCTGCACGACGTCCAGCCGCTCCCGGATCAGCTCCTCGTTTCCCACGCTCTGCCTCAAAGCGAAGTCACCATCAAGCCACGTCCCGGCTCGAGGCTTTGCTTGCGGGATGAGCCGGGAAGGTTCGGTCGGCGTGCGGTACGCGCCCCCGGGTACCTGTAGGGAGCGTGGTTCGCAAGATAAAGACGGGTTGTCTCGCTTAGCGGCGCCGGAGGAAGGCCGGGATGTCGAGGACGTCGCCCTCGGTCTGAGGCTGCTCCTCGCGCGGCGAATCGTCCGGGATCGTCTGCTCATCGCGGCGCCGGGTCGCGAGGCGCTGGTCGAAGCCCGTCGCGATCACGGTGACGCTCACGCGCTCGCCGTACGTCTCGTCCACGACGGCCCCGAAGATCAAGTTAGCATCCTGGTGGGCGGCGTTATGTACGATCTCGGCCGCCTCGTTGACCTCGAAGAGCCCGAGATCTTGGCCACCCGTGATGTTCAAGATGATCCCGGTCGCCCCCTCAATGCTCGCCTCGAGGAGCGGGCTGGAGATGGCCGTCTTCGCCGCCTCGGCCCCCCTGTTCTCGCTGCTCGACTCCCCGATACCCATGAGCGCCGAGCCGGAGTTCTGCATGATCGTGCGCACGTCCGCGAAGTCCAAGTTTATGAGCCCTGGTACTGTGATGAGATCCGTTATGCCCTGCACGCCTTTCCGCAGCACGTCGTCAGCCATCTTGAAGGCGTCCATCATGCTGGTGCGCTTGTCGGCCACCTGCAAGAGCCGGTCGTTCGGGATGATGATGAGCGAGTCGACGTTCTCCTTGAGGCGTTTGATCCCCTCCTCAGCGTACGTCGAACGACGCCGTCCTTCGAAGGCGAACGGCCTCGTAACGACCCCGACCGTCAGAGCCCCGGCCTCGCGGGCCAGCTTCGCGACCACGGGCGCAGCGCCCGTGCCCGTGCCGCCGCCCTTGCCCGCCGTCACGAAGACCATGTCCGCTCCCTTCAAGGCCTCCTCGATCTCCGCCTTGCTCTCCTCGGCGGCCTCCATCCCGAGCTTCGGGTCAGCCCCGGCACCCAGGCCCCGGGTGAGTTTCTCCCCGATGTGGATCTTCATGTCGGCGTCGGTCATCTGGAGGGACTGAGCGTCGGTGTTGACCGCGATGAACTCGACCCCCGATAACCCGGAGTTGATCATGCGGTTCACCGCGTTGGTCCCACCACCGCCGATCCCCACGACTTTTATTACCGCCAGATAGCTTGTGCCCGAGTCCACTAACATACCCCTTCTAACCCTTCGTCCGCCTTGCTTCTCCCGCCCGCTCTCGGCTTACCACCGTGTACGCCCTCCCCGGCTACACTCCGAAGCCAAACCATTCCTTGACCGCCGTCATTATGCTACCAAAACTGGTATCCCTTGCACCTTTACTCTTTGGTCTAAGGTCATCGTTTTTCGCGGAGAAGTATAGCAGACCAACGGCGGTTGAATACTGAGGCTTTCGTACAGGTTCAGAATCGCCCTTTACGCGGCGTGGAATAGCGATCCTGGTACGCATCCCGAGAATCTTCTCGGCGAGCTCGTCCATGCCCTCCAGAAGGGAGCCGCCGCCGGTCAGGACGGCGCCCCCGGGTAGGAGGTCCCGGACCCCGGCTTCGTCCAGCGAATCGCGGGCGTACTCGAATACCTCGCGGGCTCGGTACTCCAGGATCTGGCTTATAAAGCGGGCGTTGTAGTGCTTGTCGCCCAGCCTGACCGCGGCCACGTCGTCTATGTCACGGGAGATGACGGTTCCGTACTTGAGCTTGAGCTGGTCGGCTGCCCCGAAGGACAGTTTAAGGCCGTAGGCGATGTCGGCGGAGAAGCTCTGGCCGCCTAAGGGGATTACGGCGGTGTGGGTCAGGGAGCCGCGCATGAAGGTGGCGATGTCCGTGGTGCCGCCACCGATGTCTATGAGGGCTACCCCTAAGTTACGGTCCTCGTCGAGGAGGCACGCCTCGCTCGAGGCCAGGGGTTCGAGGACCACGCGCGAGACCCTCACGCCGCAGTCTTCGACGACGCCGAGGAGGTTCTGGATCGTCGAGACGGCGCCGCTCACCACGTGCGCCCGCATGGTGGCCTTCCTCGCCGCGAGGCCGACCGGCTGCCTGACCCCTTCGGCGCCGTCGAGAACGAAGGAGCGGGGGACAACGTGGATCACGCTCTCGTCCTCCCCGAACGCGGCCTGCCGGGCCTCGGCCTCCAACCGTCTCACGAGCCGTTCGGTGACGACCCGATCCCGGCTCCTGTTGAGCAGCGTGACCTCGGTGTTGTAAGAGGAGATGTGGCCACCGGCGATGCCGACGCTCACCGGTCCGCCGCGCATAGCCCCTCCGCAGGCCTCTATAGCCTCGGCCACCGACTCGGTCGCCGCCTCCCGGTCCACGACCATGCCGCGCCGGAGACCGTGGCTCGGCGCCTCGCCCACGCTCACGACCTCCACCCACCCCCGCCTGCCATCGATCACCCGACCGGCGATCGCCACTATCTTCGTGGTGCCGACGTCTATGCCGTAGACCAGCTTCGTCAAAAGCTACCCACCCGTCTTCTCCGCACCGGACTCTTCGCCGGGCTCCGCGCCGGTCACGACCCGTTCCGGCGAGCGGAGGTCGAAGTAAGGGGTCTCGGGGTGCTCCTCGATGAGGCCCTCGAGGGCCCGGACCTGGCCGTCCCCAACGTACCCGGCGAAAAGGACGTGGTAGCCCTCGACGGTCGCTTCGACGCCCTTCGCGTCCACCCCGTCGACCGAGTCT
Source organism: Actinomycetota bacterium (assembly GCA_020200675.1). Taxonomy (GTDB): domain Bacteria; phylum Actinomycetota; class Rubrobacteria; order Rubrobacterales; family Rubrobacteraceae; genus Rubrobacter_F. Next base: position 2,050 of record JAIVIG010000025.1, on the reverse strand, counting down.
AGCGTGACCCCGTTCTCATCTAGCACCTCTCCAACCCTCAAGATCTCCTCCAACTGCACCTCGTCGATCGCGATCCGTTTCAGACCCACGCCCCCGAGGCCGGGAAGCTCCGTACCGTCCGCGGAGAGCATGATCCTGCGTCCTCCCAAGTCTCCGTCGAGCACGGGTCTACGTTCTTCAACCTCAACGCTAACTATACCGGACTCCCAATCTTTCAGCACCTCTGCACCTTTAACCCAAGGGTTAGACTCTATCCGACGTTCGAGGGCGTCGACGTTGAGGAGGAGCAGGCTGGCGTGCTCTGGGAAGGCTTCCCAGGCCTCCGATTCGGGGAACATGCGGGCTCCTTTGACCTCTACGCCGGTCACGGGGAAGAGGAGGTAGGAGACGATGAGGGCGGCGAAGGCGGTGAGGAGGGCGACGGCGCCCGAGATCGCGACGGGCCGGAGGAACTTCCGCAGGAGGAGCGCCAAGCCCTGGACCCGCCTAGCCCAGCAAGCCCAACAGCTCGTCGCCCACGCGGGAGATGTCTCCGGCGCCCATGGTCAGTACGGTATCTCTCGGCTCGGTGATGGTCCGGAGCACGCCGGGGAGATCGTGCTGGTCGGGGATGTAGTAGACGTCGGGGCGGGATGGGCTCTCACAGAGAGCGTCGACGACCAGCTTGCCGCTCACGCCGGGCTGGGGCATCTCGCCCGCGCCGTAGACCTCGGTTACGAGGACGGCGTCCGCGAGCGTGAGGGCCTCGCCGAACTCGCGGTAGAGGGCGCGGGTGCGCGAGTAGCGATGCGGCTGGAAGACCGCTATCACCCGTCCCTGCTGGCGCCGGGTGGCCCGCGCTACCTCGAGGGTCGCCGAGAGCTCCGTCGGATGGTGGGCATAGTCGTCGACGACGCGGACCTCGCCGCGCTCCCCCTTCAGCTGGAATCGGCGCCTGACGCCGGAGAAGCCCTTGAGGCTCGTGGCGGCCCGGTAAGCGTCGTGGCCGAGCCAGCGGGCGACGCCCGCCGCGGCCAGGGAGTTGAGGACGTTGTGCCGACCGTAGACTCCCAGCTCGACCGCGCCTCGCTCCTCGCCGCCTTCGACGAGGATGTAGGAGTTGGGTGAGAGTATCTTCGCGCGCAGGTCTCCCGCCGAGAGGCCGTAGGTCGTGACCGGGCAGGGGGCGACCGCCGCGAGGCGGAGGCAGTTCGGGTCGTCGGCGCAGGCCACGAGGTGCCCGTCGGCGGGCAGGGCTCCGACGAACCGTTCAAAGGTCGCGAGGACGTCGTCGAGGGAGGTGTAGAAGTCCGGGTGTTCGAACTCGACGTTGGTGACGACGGCGGCCAGCGGTTGCAGGTAGAGGAAAGAGCGGTCGCTCTCGTCGGACTCGGCGACGAAGAGGTCCGAGCCCCCGAACACGACGTTGCTTCCGATGTCGTTCAGCTCACCCCCGATGATGGCGGTGGGGTTCTCGCCTAGGGCTCTCAAGGTGTGGGCCGTCATGCTCGTGGTCGTGGTCTTACCGTGGGTGCCGGCTACGGCGACGCTGCGGCCACCATCGAGGATGCGCGCGAGGGCCGCGGCCCGGGGGACGACGGGTACGGAGCGTCGCCGGGCCTCCAGGAGCTCGGGGTTCGTGGAGGGGATGGCGGTGGATATCACCACCTGTTCGGCGTCCCCAATCTGGTGGGGGTCGTGTCCGATGTACACTGTCACGCCCGCCTCCCTGAGCCTCCTGGTGTACGGCGACTCCTTGAGGTCGGACCCGGTGACCTCATGCCCGGTCCTCTGCAAAACCTCGGCGACCCCGCTCATCCCAGCGCCACCGATCCCGATCATGTGGATCCTCATCCTCGTCTTCCTTTCTCTTTCGTCGCTTCGAGCAGCCGCCCGGCTATCTCGTCCGCTGCCTCGGGGGTCGCCAGAGTTTTCATATTGCCAGCGTACGCTTCCCGACGCGGGCCGTCGCGCAGTAGCTCTTCGACGCGAGCGCGCAAAGTTTCAGCGGTTACTTCGTCGTCGTTCAGGAGCTCTGCCGCGCCCTTCTCGGTAAAGTACCGGGCATTGT
>JAIVIG010000024.1 GCA_020200675.1 Actinomycetota bacterium | reverse complement strand
GCTTTCGCGCTTCGTGCGAAAGAGTCTCTCGTTCTCCAAATCGGATCGGATGCACGAGATTTGCTTGCGGCTCTTTCTACACCGCTACAATCTCTCTTATCTCCCATGATTGAGCCACTACCAGATTCCGGTATCGCTCCGAGAGGTTTGCAGAAGTGCGAAGGCCGCGGTGATGCTAATGGAGTAGCCCATAGCTGTGACGTTGTTGCGAGCCGCGGTATCGACTCCCCGCTCGAAGAGCCTGAATAATCCCGAGCTGTGTCTTTCGGGCTGCTTTTGCTCCGCCATTTGACGAGCCTCCCTGTCGCCCTTATCTCGCCGCGTAGCCAAGCATAACGAAGAAGGCGCGCCATCGCACAGCCGAGTTTCCGATAATTGCAAGGCACTCGTTCTTCCAGCCGGCACCAACGGAAGTCGGTTTCACCAGGCAGTTCTGGTTCAACGTCATCCTGACGGTCCTCGGCTACCTGTCGGGGCCGGTTCACGCGGTGTACGTAAGTAATCCTCACGAGGGATCGACATCCCACCGCGCTCAAGGAGCGCGCGCCGGTATCTCAACTCGCTTTCCTTGCTTCGCGGAGCGGTGCGCCGACCTCATGCAGGTGTTGCAGGATCTCCCGGTAGGACCGGAGCACACTGGTCTCGTGGTAAGCGATAGAGTGGATGCGACAGAAGTCTTTGACGATTGGCTGCGCTTCTCGCAACTTGTTTCGGGGGAGTCTTGGGAACAAGTGGTGTTCGATCTGATAGTTGAGGCCGCCATACCAGAAGTCGGTGATCGGGTGGGCGATGACGTTCCGGCTGGTCAGCACCTGCCGGCGCAGGAAGTCCAGCTGGCTGGCCCTGTCCAGAATGGGCATCGCTTTATGGTTGGGCGCGAAGATCGAGACCATGTACACGCCGAAGAGCCCGCGATGGACGGCGATGAACAACATCGCCTGCAAAGGTTCCAGTACGGAGAACAGCAAGCCGAAGTACAACGCGAAGTGCGCTCCTATAACAAGTGCTTCGGCCAACGTACTCTTTGCCTTCTTCTCTATAAGGAACCGGATGCTGTTGCGAGTCATGCTGAGCGACTGCAGTAGCGATAGCGGAAATATCAAGCCGGCCTGGTACTTCACGACGAACCGTGCGAGCCCTCGCTTGTCGAGAGCCTGCTCTTCTTCGAAGGCGAGCAGCGGAATGTCTACGTCGGGGTCTACGTCTATCTGGTTCGGATGGCCGTGATGCTCATTGTGCTTGTCGATCCACCACTGGCGGCTCACGCCGAGCAATAGGTTGCCGAGGATGAGGGTGAGACAGTCGTTCTTCCAAGAAGCGCGGAAGGAAAACTGCCGGTGCCCGCAGTCATGGGCGACGAGGCTGATCTGAACGAAGACGAAGGCCAGATAGGCGGCGTTCAGGAGTTGAAGCCAGGGATTGTCGAGGATCAGCAGTAAAATCAGGCTCGTCGCCAGCAGGCCGAGGGTGAAGGAGATCTTGCCCACGTAGTAGGCGGGCTGCCGGTCCAGCAGCCCGTTCTGCTTGATGAGCCGCTTCAATTCGGCGTATCGATTGGTCCGTGAGCGGGAGGCAGCTCCTTCGATAAGGGGTGGGGCTAGGCTCTCGCCCAGCGTATCGGACGGGGACAGCCCGTCTGATTTCATATGATCCTTCCCGACCCGGCTACCGGTCCGACTGAGAGTCCCGACTCCACCACTTGGACATCGTAGTGCGCTTCTATGCGCTCGATCACCTTCACCGGTTAACTTTCCCCAACGCCGCGTAGCGGTCAGTGCGCTCTTCGTAGCTCGCCATCAATACTCCTTTGTTCGAAATCTCCTACTGCAGCAAGAGGCCCGGCACCCTAAGGAGGGGGTAATAGTGGGCGCCAGGCTATGGCCACCACAAGAATATATCCCGTTCGCGAACGTACCGAGAGCTACTTCAGCGCTTCTCGACCAGGATGTATCGAAGTGTGTAGTGGAAGCACATCAATAGGCACGCAATTACGAAGATCCGCGGCGGCGGAGGCTCCGGACGAACTCGCCTTCGTGAGGCGCGTTACACACTCTGATACATTCTCGGCTCGTATCGGCTAAATCCGAAGTTATTGAGTGTAGACTAGCTTGAGATACTCTATTGTGGGCGGTTTTCATGCGCTGCGGTTCGTGTTGAGCGTTTCATGAGGAAGGAGCGTACGGATCATGCGCATACTGGTTGCCGTAAAGCCGCGCATGTACCGCGAGGTAATAGCGCTTTCACTCCACCAACACCGTCCAGACGCTGAGGTGTTGCTCTGCCCCCCGGAGGTCCTCGACCGGGAGACAGAGCGCTTCGAACCGCACTTGGTCGTGCTCGACGATAACGACGGAGCCGCGCCGGATGGGCTGTCGGGAGTCCTATGCCGGGTGGAGATACTGCTCGGCGCTAGCATGGACGCCAGGATCAGCGTGGACGGGCGGGCCCGGGAGGTAAAGGATATCTGTACAGAGGACCTGCTCGCTGTGGTGGACGAGGCGGAAAAGATGATCCCCAAAGAAGTGTAGGACTAACCCGTCTTGCCTCCGGGCTACACCTCTTTTTCCTCCTCTTGGGTGATCTCACTGACGGTGATCCACTCCTCGTGGAGGGCTTTTCTGATTGCCTCGCCCCGCGAGCCGACCTCCATCTTGTGGTAGCAGTTGTGGAGGTGGCGCTTGACGGTGCCCTCTGCTAGGTGGATCCTGGTGGCTATCTGGCGGTTGCTCAAGCCCTGGGCGGCGAGAAGCAGGATCTCTAGCTCCCGGGCGGAGAGTACGCCCTCCGAGCCTCCCTCGGCCTCCTCCAGCATCTCACGCGGCATGCCTACCACTACGTTCCCCTCCTTCGGGGCGAAGACCGCGGCCCGTACCGTGCCGATGAGATGCCTCGACGAGGAGCTCTTCAAGACGTAGCCGCTGGCCCCCAGCTTCAAGAGATCCCGTATGAGACTGGGGTCTTCGAACATGGTGACGATTACCACCTTCGGCGTAGGCTCAACCGCGCGCATCTGATCGAGGGCTTCCTTGGCCTTCTCGAACGGCATCTGCACCTGCATGACGACCACGTCGGGCTTCAACTCGCGGGCCAGGGCCACCGCCCCTTGGTCGTTGGTCGTCTCCCCGACCACCTCCAGGCCCCCGTAGGAGGTTAGAAGCCCAGCCAGTCCCTCGCGGAACATGGTGTGGTCGTCGGCCAGCAGAACCGTTGTCGGACGTTCTTCTATCGCTTACCCCGAATCGGTGGCGAACTTGAACTTTTCGAAGGTCACGCGGTTCCTCCGTAGGATCAGAACGAGCATCGCAAATCTTAACACGCATCTACTACACACTTCGGCCCATTTTCGGGCCGGGACGACCTTCCGGGCTTTCCGTACCAGCAGCGGCGTATTAAGGTCTCTTACACTCCCGTTAGGTCGCGTCGGGCGAGACAATGGGGAATCCATCACCCTCGCCGGATAACCGTCTCGGATAGAGGCAAGTAGCAAACGCCGAAGAGGGTTGCTAAAGAGGCGTGGCGCCGAAGTCAGGTATCGCCGGCCAGGGGGACGCGTGTCCGACAATACAAGGGAACGTTGGGCAAGGTCCGGCGCTCAGAAGGGAAGGTGTAAGTGGAATACATTGTTGCCGTGATCGTGGGGTTGGGGCTCTCGCAGTTAGCCGGCCTGATCACGACCGTTTATTTGCATCGGGTCCTGGCGCATAAGGCCATCCGGCTCCACCCGGCCCTGATTATGTTGATGCGCATCGGGACCTGGATGTTCACGATCGTCTCCCCGCGCGAGTGGGTGGCCGTCCACCGCAAGCACCACAACTTCAGCGACGTCGAAGGGGACCCGCACAGCCCCCACATCGAAGGCTACTGGCAGATCATGATCGCCAACGTCTACTACTACAAGCGCGAGGCAAGAAACGACAACACCCTGGAGAAGTATGCTGCCGACCTCCCCCACGACCGCCTCGACAAGTTCCTTTTCAGGTATCCGGAGCTGGGCTTCGTCTTCACCGGAGCGCTGCTGGTGCTCTTGATGGGTCTCGGTCCGGGCCTCGTGGCGCTCACCGTGCACACGGTCGTCTACATAATCCTGAACGCCGCGATCAACGGCGCCGGCCACACCTTCGGCTACAAGAGCTTCGAGAACGACGCGACGAACCTCAAGCTCCTCGCGCTCGTCACCTTCGGGGAGGGCCTGCACAATAACCACCACGCCCGTCCGGCCTCGCCCAAGCTCTCCGCCTTCCGCGGCGAGCTCGACCCCGCGTGGCCCTTCATCCGCTTCCTCGAAAAGCTCGGGCTGGCGAAGGTACTAACCAAGGCCGACCAAGGCTGGGAGAACCACCGCCGCCGCATCCCCACGACCACGGTAAGCCCGCTCGGCACCTCGAGCCTGAAAGCCGTCGCTAAAGACTAGCCAAGCAGCAGATAAAGAAGCGCCCTCCGCGCGTGTAGCCTGTTCTCCGCCTGCTCGAAGACGCGGCTCCGCGGCCGCCTCCTTCTTGCCGACGAGGTCTATGCTCGCGTCAGCAACGATGGTAGTGCCGTACCGGCAAGGCGGCGATCCACTGCACGTTACCACCATCGGGAGCTCCTCGGGTTCTTGTGGGGCTTAGGAAGTAAGCTTGGAGGCCCTTCGCTACTTGATCACCCTTATGGCCGCCGGTTCGCTGCGGAAGGACATCGGAAGGCGGCCCCAGACCTCACCGTCGAGCTGCACGGGGACATGTGTGCCCGGGGACGTAGCCAGGATCCCCTGCGACGGGAAGGATTTCATCGCGCGATCAAGGGGGCTCTTCGCCAGGATACGGGTCAGGATGTCGGGCCGCAAGAGAAGGTTCACCTTCTCGATAAGGACGACCTCCAGCTTGCCGCTTCCCAGGGAAGCGGCTTCTGCCATCTCGAATTCTCCTCCATAATATTCGCCGTTGGCGACGACGGCAAACTGGGTTATGTAGGTCGTGTCTCCGTCCACGATGTGCAGGGTCGGTCGACTGTCCCGGAAGTACACCTTGAGCGCAGCGAGTGGGAAGGCAAGTGACTTGAGGTAGCGTTTGAGGCGCGGCGTCACCTCGCGGATGACGTTGGCATCGAAGCCAATGCCGGCCATGCAGGTGAAGCGCCGCTCCGTTCCCTCCTCGTCGGTCGCGACCCCGACGTCTATCCGCGAGCGGGTGCCGGTCAGGATCCTTTCGCAGGCATCCTCCCCCTTCAGCGGTAGCCCGAGTTCCCGCGCCAAGACGTTCGCCGTACCGAGCGGCAGGATACCCAACGTTGCGCCCTTCGAGAGGCCGTTTACGACCTCGTTGACCGTTCCATCGCCCCCGGCGGCGATGACGAGCTGATCGCCGGCCATAGCAGCGAGCTCCGTGGCGTGATCCGGCCGCTCGGTGTTCAGAACCTCGATCTCCAGGCCGCCGGCGCGTAGGATTTCGGCGAAGTGCTCCAGATAACCCTCGTCCCCCGCGCTGCCCGAGTTGGGGTTCCCGATGATGACCGCTTCCGTTGCCATACTTACAGTGCCGGCTCGAGTAGCGTCTGAATTGGAGTCTCCGCCTCGTCAGCGGGGCGGGAGAGGTAGAAGTCGGCGTGGTACCAGCCCTCGTCCTCCTTGCCGGCGGTCTCCACGCCCATCTTGGCGAGTTCCTCCAGGACGTACTCTCGCTCCAGAGCGTCGGCGAAGCGGCGTTGGGTGAAGGTGTGGCTGGACAGCTTCTCAGTTACAAGGCCGTACCCGGAGAGGACTTCGGAGACCTCCTCATAAGAGACCCACCGCAGCGCGAAGGCAGCCACCCACGGGATCCGGCCCTCCGGACCATCTGTCATGCAGTCGAGCAACCGCCCGAAGGTGCGCTCGGTGATGTATCCTACACCGCCTGTCACGGTCAATAGGTCCGCACCCGAGATGGCTTGCCCGAGCGTTTGCGTCGGCTCATTCTCTTCCAGGTTCTCGGCGAAGCCCGCGTCGAGGACGCCGGAGCGAATGCCGTAAGAGACCGCGTTGCTAGACACGTCGAGGCCAACCACCTTGGGCGCCGCTTGTCTTGTGCGTTCCTTGTAGAACGCAGCGTCGGCTCCCGCGAGTTCCTCACTTGACAAACCGACTAGCTCCTCGGAGCCGTAGCGCGCGTAGAGGCCGTCGAGGGTCGTCTCGTGCTTGAGGAGGGTGGCGTTTATCCCATAGGAGCAGCAGACGTCAACGACGCCGGTCTGCCTCTCCCCATGCCCGTTGTGCCCCTCCTCGCACCGGGCCTCGATGAGCGAGGAGAAGACGCGCTGACCATGCTGGGGAATGCAGTAGTCGAATTGGCCCAAGGTTCTGAAATACTCTCTCGGGTCTTCGAGCCCGTAGACGAGCTCGAAGTTGGCTTTGCCGGACTTCTGGTGCAGTGCTTCGCGCTTACTCATGGTTCAGAACCTCCCTAACTGGCATACTGTGGCTTTCTACGCTTCCGGTTCGCGGCGCCCGCAATCCATCGGTGCTTTCTACTTGCGTATTACAGCCCTGAGCTCCACTTTGATCGCGACGAACCCTACCCGGATCAGAGGATGGACTCGAACTTGAAGAGGCCCATCCTCACGTGCTCCTCCGATGCTAGACGTCTATCATGGGTATTCCCGGGGGTGAGCCGGAGAACAGCCAAAGCATCAGGTTCAGAAGCACGGTCAAGCCCACGCTCAACGCCACGCTGATAACTATCCAGATCAAGCACCCTGTTCCCGAGCACCCTCTGCCTCCCCCGCCGAACACGATGATGCCCGACTCGTCGCGCCAAAGAGACTCTCCTTCCGCGTCGGCATGTGGTCGTCGGCTATAGGGGTTATCTCGCTCCCCGTGCTTGCCTTCGTTGCTCAAGACTGACCTTCCTTCCTCTTGCCTTACCGCCCATCTTTGCACCCACGTCACGGGTAGCAAAGAAAGAGAGCCGGGGTCTTTAGAGGCTCCACCCCTTTATTGCCGACCCTGCAACACTGTGAGGACAGCACCCCTACCACGACGACCGCCGCCCGTTCATTAACGCCTTTTCCACGCTTGAGGCCACAAGATCGCCGATCTAAACCAGTCGAAGCTCAAGCGCGCACACGATGGTCTCGAGCGTACGTATACGCGGTGTAGGCCGCGATGACGTGGCATACCCAGCCGAGCAAACCACCCGTACCGATCCACAAGCCCGGCGTGATGATAAGCCACAGAATACCGGCCAGGATGCGACCGTTGTAGAGCTGTCCAACTCCAGGGATGATCGCACTCAAGACCGCTGCTAATGTAGGATCGCGCATCGTTACTCCTTTATCTTGGTGTAGTAGTGCGTAAAAGTTCTGCTAAAGAAGCCCAGCAAAGGCCAACCCTGAGAGAAGCAGTACTCCCAGCACGGGCAACAGGCACCCGACGGGTATGACCACACAACATCCTCGGCTCTCACCGCGCCTGCGACGAAACATCGACTTCTCCTCTCCGGGAGGGTTGTACTGGTTGGTAAGGCCCTGGTTCTGAGCCTCTTGCTGAACAGAGACATAGCAACGGGTAGCAGGAACCCTCCTGACGGAGCCCCGGCTTCACTGTGAGGTCCGTTACCAAACCCGTAGCCGGTGGGGGTTCGTGCGCGAGCGCCCGAAGAACCGGTCGAGGTAGCGGTCGGCGATCCAGGCCCCCAACGCGCCGCCGAGGATGCCGAGGAAGATGTCGAAGAACGTGTCGGGCAGGGCGTGGTCTATGTAGACGCCCATCAGGTCCAGCAGTATCTCTGTCCCCTCCCACGCCGTCGCTCCGACGAGGCCGATGACGCAGCCTGTGATGACGGCATGCCGCGGGGTGTTAAAGAACTCGTCGTCGCCCCCGCCCCGGTAGACGATCTCGGCCACGATCGCGACGAGCACGAGCGGCGTGAGTAGGTGGGCGACCTCATCGTAGAGTGGTACGGGCTCGAAGAGGTTCCACGCGAACCCGGCCCCGTTCAGGGCCGTGCAGAAAACGACGAGCGTTACCACCCAGACGCGCGGCACCTTCCCTAACCTCCCGCCGAGCTACCGTCGAAATCCGCCGGACCCACCCTACCGGCCGCCGTGGGTGTGCGGCGGTACCGTGGGGCCTTCGGAGGGCTGTATCAGCACCCAGCCCGGGCCCTCGAAGGAGATCTGGAAGGTCTCCCCCGAGTCTCGCCCCAGCATGGTCTTGAAGGAGACGTCCGATCTGACTCGGGTGCGGACCCCGCCGCTCCAGGCTACTGCCGAGTCGGGGTCAGCTGACGTGGGCGTCGTGCCCGTGTCCAGCAAGACCGGATCTCCCTGAGCGGTGACGGCCACCTGGCCCGTGCCCTGGAGGACCACGCTAAAGGCGCCGCCGGCGAGCCTGCCTGCCCCCAAGAGGGGTTGGATGTCCCAATCGACGCCTTCTTCGAAGGCCAGGATGTTGTCGCCGTTGACCGTCATCCTCTCGTTCTGGAGGTCCAGAACCATGATCTTGCGGGCGTTGTGCGCAAGGAACACGTCCCCGGTCCCCGTGGCCACCATCAGGTCGACGCCCTCGCCGGTGAGGGCCTTCTTAAAGAAGCGCCCGAGGCCCCCACCCTTGTGATCAAACCGCACCCCACCCTGGTAGGCAACCATCGAGCCCAGCTTCGCTTGGACCGAGTCACCGTCCAGCCGAACCTTCAGAAGCGAAGAGTTCTGCAACGTAAACGTCCCGGTCGGGGTCACTTCCTTGAACTGGTTAAGTTTCGTCTCGCTCACCACGCCACCTCCTGATCGTAAATCGCCACGGGCACGTCGATGCCTGATCCCGTGATTCGTGGATCGTCACACTTCTCAGAACAGAAACAGGACAGCGTTTGCGAGGATGGTCAAGGTCACGCTCAAGACCACGCTGACCAGCAGCCAGAACAAACATCCTCCGGGAATACGCAACTTTGAAACCTGCCTCTCCTCGCCGGGTGTATTACCCGTTTCTCCGACGCCGCTCCTTGTACTTGCGCCAGACGAACGGCGCGGCGAGGATCAGAACTTTTCTAAGCAAACTACCCACTTGTTCCTCCTTCGGTCGAGAGAACCGGAAAAAACCGGGGCGTAACAACCCCGGCCCTCGTCGGATCCGTCGAGACCCCGCAACAGATCGCTGCCTATAGGCCGGATCGAACGCGGCTCACAGCGATCCGCCGGGCGGGTCTACCAGCCTACCCTTTAGGACTCCCGGGGCGCCCGAGAGCCGGCCTTCGCCAGGCCACGGCTTATCATGTAGGCGATCGACAAGTAGGTGATGAACCTCCACGCGTCGTACGCGTCAAAGGTGTCGACCAAATAGCTCGCGATCAGCACGGCGGCCACCGTGGCCACCCATACGATGAACTCGCTGGTCTTGGCGAACGCTTTGGTTTCGGTGCCTTCTAAGGAAGCACCCCTGTCTCGGGTAGAAGAAACCCTTCCGGCTTCTTGTGTCATACAACCCCTTTCCTCTGCCACGTACACCTGCGGCATTTGGTAGATTTGCACACGTTACTGTAATCTATTGTCAGGTAAAATCAACCAAAACTGGATAAAATGCATCCAAGAGTGTAGTGGATGTCTCGGAATACGCAGAACGAGGGAGGCA